>JAUVKJ010000160.1 GCA_030592145.1 Bacteroides sp. | reverse complement strand
GCAAAAAGTCAATTGTTTATGGGTACAGCAGAAGTTCATTTGGAAAACTGCCTGTTGTTAAACAACACAGAATGTGTCAAATGCAGAGAGTCATGCAAATTCGAAGCTTTAGAGTTTGTAGCTGAAGAAAATATTTTAAATGTGATACCGGTGGTTGATACCAGGAAATGTGTGGGCTGCGGAGCATGTGCAGTAATTTGTCCGGAGAGCTGCATTATAATTAATCCTCATTTAAATGCAAGCTGCAGGCATTGATTACCACGTCGCTGTATTTTGTCCAAATAACACAAAATAGATGCTCCTTTGCTAACAATGCCTGCAGCTTGCAGATTTTAAAATGCAGTATTGATTGTGAGGGAGTGTTATTTCTGTTTGTCGAGGATTTCCCGGAGCTTGTACATTTCGTCGCGGAGGCGGGCGGCTTCGATGAAGTCAAGTTCGCGGGCCGCCTTTTCCATAGATCGTTTGGTCTTGTCGATGGTTTTCCTGAGCGCATCTGCGTCCATATACCGGATAAGCGGATCGGCTGCCACATCGACTTCGGACGGTTCCACGTAATAGGTTTCGCCGGTGATCTGTGAAACGGGCCGCCCCATGATGGATTTGGATGTCTTTACGATCTGCCGGGGGGTGATCTTGTTTTTCTCGTTGTATTTCAGTTGTTTGTCTCTCCTGCGGTTGGTCTCGTCAATGGTTTTCTGCATTGAGTCTGTGACCCTGTCCGCATACATTATCACCTTCCCGTTCAGGTTCCGGGCTGCCCGCCCCGAGGTCTGGGTCAGAGAACGTGCTGAGCGCAGGAAACCTTCCTTGTCGGCATCCAGGATGGCCACCAGTGAGACCTCGGGAAGGTCGAGTCCCTCTCTCAGGAGATTTACCCCGATGAGCACATCGAAGTCCCCTTTCCGAAGTCCGTCCATAATCTCCACCCGTTCCAGGGTTCCGATGTCGGAATGGATATAACGGCAGCGGATATTGATCCTTGCAAGGTATTTCGTTAGTTCCTCGGCCATTCGTTTTGTCAGGGTGGTGACCAGGGTCCGCTCGTCACGTTCTGCACGCTGGCGCACTTCACCGATCAGGTGGTCGATCTGGTTCAGGCTGGGAAGTACTTCTATTACAGGATCGATCAGTCCAGTGGGGCGAATCAGCTGCTCCACGATCACCCCCTCGCATTTATCAAGTTCGTAATCGGCTGGGGTGGCGCTGATATAGATGACCTGGTTGACAATCTCCTCGAATTCCCCGAATTTCAGAGGACGGTTGTCCATTGCTGCAGGAAGGCGGAACCCGTATTCCACCAGGTTTTTCTTACGGGAGTGGTCACCCCCGTACATGGCCCTGACCTGGGGAAGGGACGCATGGCTTTCGTCGATGATAGTCAGGAAATCTTCCGGAAAATAATCCAGCAGGCAGAAGGGACGGTTGCCGGCCGGACGCCCGTCGAAATAGCGGGAATAGTTCTCTATGCCCTGACAATATCCCAGTTCCCGGATCATCTCCAGGTCGTAATTCACCCTCTCGTTGATCCGGTTCGCCTCGAGGTCTTTTCCTATATCCCTGAAGAATTCAACCTGTTTGACAAGGTCATCCCCGATCTGTTTAATGGCCTCCTGCATCCTCCATTTTGTGGTAACGAAAATGTTGGCCGGGTAAACAATGGCTTGCTCCAATTTTTCAATCGTGTTCCCGTTGATGGGGTCGAAGGATTCGATTTCTTCGATCTCATCACCCCAGAAAACAAACCTGTAGCCGAGGTCTGCATAGGCCAGATAAACATCCACATGGTCACCACGAACGCGGAAGCTTCCCTTTTTAAATTCCACCTCGTTCCGGGAATACATGCTGTCAACCAGGCGCCTCAGGAATGCATTTCGGGCCACAGCCTGGCCTTTTTCAATACGGATGGTATTGGAGTAGAAATCCTCCGGGTTGCCGATGCCGTAAATGCAGGAGACCGAGGAGACCACGATTATGTCCTTGCGGCCTGACAGCAGTGAAGATGTCGTACTCAGCCGGAGTTTTTCGATTTCGTCATTGATCGAAAGGTCCTTCTCTATATAGGTGTTGGTAACGGGGAGGTAGGCTTCTGGCTGGTAATAATCGTAATAGGATACAAAATATTCCACGGCATTCTCCGGAAAAAAATGCTTGAATTCCCCGTAGAGCTGGGCGGCCAGGGTTTTGTTGTGGCTAAGCACCAGTGTGGGCTTTTTCACCTCCTGGATCACATTGGCAATCGTAAAAGTCTTGCCTGAGCCCGTAACCCCGAGCAGAGTCTGGTATTTGTCCCCCCTGCGCAGGCCGTCTGCCAATTCCTGTATGGCCTGTGGCTGGTCCCCGGTCGGAGTGAATTCAGAAGTGAGCTCGAAATCCATCCGGGTTTATCTTATTTATCCTTAACCAGGGATACATAAACCGGGAGATGATCGCTGATGCCGCCGTAGTATTCGGATCCTCCATAGGTCCTGCCTGGAACATACTGCTGTTTGTTTTCGTCGTGGTAGAGCATGAATTCGGCTTTCAGGATACGCCCGTCCTCGTAGCCTGCATGCAATCCCTTACGGTCTGTAAGTACGGAACGGGAAACAATGATCTGGTCCAGCATATTCCAGTTTCCCCGGAAATTATAGCTTCCCTCATTCCGGATATTATGGGCATCGTACATCAGGTTGTAGAGCTCACGCTCCCTGGTGTTCTTTCGTTTGTTATTGGCAAGCAGCATTTCGTACACGCTCCGGTTTGTGGGTTCATCGTTGAAATCGCCCATGATGATGATCTTTGCTTCCGGTTCGCGGTTCATCAGCAAATCTACTGCCTTCCGAAGGGTGATGGCACAGTACAGGCGTTTGGGCTCGCTTTCTTTCTGTCCTCCCCGGCGGGAACTCCAGTGGTTTACAAAAAAATGAAGGGTTTCGTTGTTACGCGTCTTTCCTTCCACATAAAGAATATCCCGTGTGGTTAGTGCAGAATCAAAAGGGAAGGTCACGGGTATGGCCTCGCTCGAGATCACACGGAATTCCTCCATGTTGTACAGGAGGGCGCAGTCGATTCCCCTTATATCTTGACTTTCATGGTGGACGATCCCGTAGTTTCCGCGTTTCAGATCCCGCGTTTGTATCAGGTCCTCCAGTACCTTCAGGTTTTCCACCTCGCAGAGTCCCACGATCTCAGGCAGTTCCGCCTTATTAACCTCCTTAATAACAGAAGCAATGTCATCCAGTTTTTTCTGGTATTTTTCCATATCCCAGGCCTTTTCCGATTCCGGTGTGAACTCGCCGTCCTGCTTTTCCGGGTGGTTCTCGGTATCAAAAAGGTTTTCAACATTATAGAACATAAGGGTAAGTACCTGGTCTTTTTTCTGGGCTGAAATCAGGGTGATCAGCAGTATTCCCAGTATCGTCAGAAGGAATTTTCTCATGGCTTAAATTTGTTTTTCGGATGTGTAAAAATACAATTGTTGTACTGAATTTGTTATATTTAATCAGAATTCTTCAGTTTAAATCCCATGGATCAACAAAACGATGAGTTATTAAAACGGATTTCCAAACTGGTCAGGCAGAACCAGGAGCTGATTGAGTATCACGAGCGCCTCACAAAGGAAAACGACAAACTTCAGGCCAAGATCGTAAATTATAAGGCCATCCTGGCCGAAATGAAGGATAAGGGTGCCGAGATCGATGAGAGTCTGATCGACCGTCCCAGGTCCCTCAAGTTCAAGATGACCACCGTGCTCTTTGCCAATATCCATGGTTTTTCCCGTATCGATGATGGAATGGATTCAGAGAAACTGATGGATGAACTGGACCAGGTGCTCTGGCAGTTTGACGAATTGCTGAAGAAGTACAACATCCACAAGATCAAGACGATCGGCGATTCATATATGTGCGCGGGCGGGATCCCGGTCAAGAACATCACCAATCCCGTGCAGGTAGTCCTGGCCGCCCTGATGATGCGGCAATACCTTGTTTACTTGCAGAAGAGCGGAAAATCCGGGCAGAACATATGGGAGCTGAAGATCGGGATCCACACTGGGCCCGTAACCGCAGATATGGTGGGCAAGCGGAAGGTTGCCTACGACATCAAAGGCGATACCGTAAACATTGCCAGCCGCATGGAGTCCTCCGGGGAAGTCGGTAAGATCCTGATCTCGGTCATGACCTACGAACTGGTGAAGGAATTTTACATTTGTGATTACTACGGCAAACTTCCGGTGAAGTATAAGGGGGACCTGGAAATGTTTGAAGTCAGGGGACTCAGGCCGGAGTTTTCCGTAAACGGAGAGGGACAGGTACCGAACGATATGTTCGAAACCAAATTCAAGCTGATCCAGTTCACGGATATCCAGGAGATCATCCTCGACAAGCTGGAAAAAGAATTGCCCAAGTACCTCTATTACCATAATGTGAAGCATACCGTGGATGTGGTTACCGAGGTTGAACTGATCGGGTGGGCGGAAGGCTGTACGGACGATGAGATCCTGTTGTTGAAGACTGCGGGATTGCTCCATGATGCGGGACATACCATCGCGTATGACAAGCACGAGGAGCTGGGATGCGGCATGGCCAGGGAGTTCCTGCCGAAATATGGTTACCCGGAGGAACAGATCGAAAAGATCTGTGAAATCATAATGTCTACCCGGATGCCTCCAAAACCAGAAAACCTGCTGGAAAGGATCATTTGCGATTCCGACCTGGATTACCTGGGCAGGAGCGACATGATCCCCGTGTCCAATACCTTGTACAAGGAATTAAAGGAGCAGAACAAGATCGGAACCTTCAATGACTGGAACAAGCTGCAGATAAAGTTCATCTCGGGCCACCAGTATTTCACGGAAACCGCGAGGAGCCTCAGGGAGGTGAACAAGCAAAAACAGATCGAGCGCATCAAAAAACTCATTGTCGGGGAATAGGGTGGACTCAGGTATTTTAACAAGGATGTCAGGCCAGGGTTAGTCGGCGGGATTCAGGTATTTGGCCAGGAGCTTGTTAAGTTCTGTGGGACTAATAGGTTTGGAAAGGTAATCGCTGCAGCCGCTTTCAAGGGCAAGCTT
>JAUVKJ010000259.1 GCA_030592145.1 Bacteroides sp. | reverse complement strand
TGTCCACCGCCACCCCCTTCAACCTGCAGTTCGACCAGGTTGGGGATCAGGCTGACCTGGTTGAATTTTTCGATAGAAAGCTGGCTCTCTATATCAAAGGAGCGTATGGAATCGATTTCTTCCCCGAAAAAATCGAGCCGGTACGGAAATTTTGCCGAGTAGGAAAATACATCTATGATGCTGCCGCGAAGGGAATACTGTCCGGGTTCATAGACAAAGTCCACCTGCTGAAAATGGCATGATTCCAGGAAATCTGCCAGGAAACTCAGGGAAAGCCGTTCCCCTTTCCTGATGCTGAATAAATTATCATTCAGAAAGGAGTGAGAAACAATCTTTTCTACCAGGGCCTCGGGAAAGGTTATAATCACCAGGGATCCCGCACCCTGGTTTACCTTTTTCAGCACTTGCGTGCGTAATATGATGTGATCCTTGCTTTTCTGGTAATACTGCACCGAACGCTTGTAGGAGGATGGAAAGAAAAGAGTGTCGGGATCGTCGAGGAAATTATTCAGATCGTTCTGGAAATAGGCTGCCGTTTCCTTATCCGGCAGGACGAAAACATGGGTCCTGCCGTGATCCTGCAGGATGCAGGAAGCCACCATAGCAGGTGAAGAACCGGACAATCCCTTAAGGTGGAGGACCCGGTTCCGGTTATCGGCCAGCCAGCGGTTCAGCCGTTCAAACTGCTCAAGTTTTTGGTAGATTGTACGGAAATCTCCGGGTTTCATTTGAATCTAATTTCTCTCCAGTGGCCAGTCCATGAACGCGTAGAACCTGTGATGATAATTATATGGCAATTCGTTTTTATGCGCCTGCGAAGATAGTTGATTATGGATTATTTTTCATAAAATATTCCACCTGTTTGACCATTTCACAAGAGCCCACGAAGAAGGGTACCCTCTGGTGAATGGATTCCGGAGGTATTTCCAGGATCCTGTTTCCCTGGCCGTCCGTGGCCATTCCGCCTGCCTGTTCGGCGAGGAAGGCGATCGGATTGCATTCATAGGTCAGGCGCAGTTTGCCTTCAGGGTGGGAGGTTGTCTCAGGGTAGATGTAGATACCGCCTTTCAGCAGGTTCCGGTGAAAGTCCGACACCAGTGAACCGATGTAACGTGATGAATAGGGCCGGTTTGTGGATGGGTCATCCTCCTGGCAGTACTTGATGTATTTTTTCACCCCCATGGGGAAATTTATGTAGTTCCCTTCATTGATGGAATAGATTCTGCCCGGATCCGGCGTGATGATCTGGTAATGGGAGAGAAAATACTCCCCTATCGAAGGATCAAGTGTGAAACCGGTCACTCCAAGTCCCGTGGTATACACAAGCATCGTCGATGAGCCGTACAGCACATACCCGGCGGCTACCTGCTTTATTCCGGCCTGAAGGAAGTCCTCTTCCACAGATGGATTGCCCGTTTCGCTGATCCTGTGATAGATAGAGAAAATGGTTCCTATGGAAACGTTGACATCGATGTTGGATGACCCATCGAGCGGGTCCATGCATACAATATATTTTCCTTGTTTCGACAGGTCGCTTTCAAAGGAGACCACATCCTTTTCCTCCTCCGTTGCCAGTCCGCAGACCTCGATGCTTGATCCAAGGATGGCTTTAAATTGCTCGTTGGCAAATACGTCCAGTTTCTTTACCGTCTCCCCCTGTATGTTTTCCTTTCCGGTTTCACCGAGGATATCCACCAATCCCGCCATATTCACCTCCCTGTTGACGATCCTGGAGGCAATCCCGATATGGGTAAGCAAGCGGGTCAGATCGCCGGTGGCGTATGAAAAGGCATTTTGTTGTTTTACGATGAATTCACCCAGTGTCTGGGCCCGGAATTTTCTAGCCATGGTCTCGATGATAGCTGTACATAAAGAAATAAATGTAATACTTTTTTTACTTTAAAATTGTTAATAGATTTGCGGATTCAATTCCAATTCATAATAGATTACCTATGATTGTCTTTAAGTTTGGAGGTGCTTCGATAAAAAGTGCTGAAGCTGTTAAAAATGTCGGGGTTATTCTCAGGAGGTACCCGAAGGAGAAAATTGCCATTGTAGTATCGGCTATGGGAAAGACCACAAATGCCATGGAAGATATATCCGACCATTATTTCCATAAACGGAAAAAAGAACTGGAAAAAGCCCTTGAAGAACGAAAAACCTTTCACAGGGAGATTGTCGATGAGTTATTTCCCGATGCCCAACACCCCTTCCATAAAGAGTTTGAGGGTATATTCGGAGACCTGCAGGAGAGGCTTGACAAGTCCCCCACCCTGAATTACGATTTTGATTACGACCAGATCGTACCCTATGGTGAAATGATCTCAACGAAGATCATTTCCGCCTACCTGAACGAGCTTGGGATCGGCAATCAGTGGATAGACATCCGCCATTCACTCAAGAGCAACAATACTTTCAGGGAAGCACGGATAGACTGGCCATTGTCTACCCAGCTCACAAAAAAGAACTTTCATTTTAAGGATACGCGTATGTACATTACCCAGGGTTTTGTGGCATCGACAATAAATGATATTACAACAACCCTGGGAAGGGAAGGTTCTGATTTTACGGCGGCCATTCTGGCACATATCCTGAAGGCGGAGCATGTGACCATCTGGAAGGATGTTCCGGGGGTTCTTAATGCGGATCCCAAGTGGTTCGACAACACCGTTAAACTGGAAAAGATATCATACCAGGATGCGATTGAACTGGCCTATTACGGTGCAAGCGTGATCCATCCCAAGACAATTAAACCCCTGCAGAACAAAAACATAAATCTCTATATCAAATCATTTATATATCCGGATGAAGAGGGAACGCTGGTAGGGAACCTGACCTATGATAAGCTGATCCCTTCCTTCATATTTAATATGGAGCAGGTACTGATCAGGATCTCACCCAGAGATTTTTCCTTTATTGCAGAAGACAGCCTGGAAATCATTTATGGGTATGTATACAAGCACGGGGTGAAGATCAACCTGATGCAGAATTCAGCCATCAGTTTCCAGATATGCATTACCAATAACAAGAGAAAGGTAAGGAACCTGATCGATGACCTGGAGAACGATTTTAAGATCAGTTATGAAACGGGACTGGAACTGATCACCATCCGGTATTTCGACTCTTCGACCATCGACCGTGTAATGATCAACAAGGAACTGATCCTCAGACAAACCTACAAGCAGAACATCCAGCTGGTCGTGCGCGACAAAGGCTAAGACTAAAATTCACCGCTTCAAAATGTACAAGCTGACGGCACTGTTAAAACGTTGCTGTAAAATTTGCAAACTTCTGGCATTATTAAAACGTCGCTGCTTTTTGTGCCGGGAAGCACAAAAATGAGGCTCCTTTTTTAACAATGCCGTCAGCCTGATCGTAAATTTTGAAAGGCGACTTAACACCGCGATAAGTACACAACGATACCTAAGGGCAAACCTTGACGAACTAAAAGACCAGT
>JAUVKJ010000256.1 GCA_030592145.1 Bacteroides sp. | reverse complement strand
CGGACAAAATTTAAGTATTTTTGTTTACAATAGCCATAAATCTAAAACCAAATGGATAAAATTACAGTTATCGGTGCCGGTAATGTCGGAGCAACATGCGCAAATGTACTCGCGCATAAAAATCTTTCAAAAGAGGTTATTATAGTTGATATCAAACCGGGAGTAGCAGAGGGAAAAGCCCTTGATATCTGGCAGACTTCTTCAATTAATAATTTTGACACAAGGGTCATCGGGGTGACTGACGATTACGAGAGAACCAAAGGCTCAGGTATTGTCATCATTACTTCCGGAATTCCCAGGGGTCCGGGAATGTCGCGAGACGATCTCATTAAAACCAATGCGGGCATTGTAAAGGAGGTGACCCGGAAAGCCGTCAAAGCTTCACCGGAAGCTATCATTATCGTGGTTTCAAATCCACTTGATGTTATGACCTACACTGCCCAGCTTACATCCGGAAAATCAAACCAAAAGGTGTTCGGTATGGCCGGGATCCTGGATACCGGGAGGTATAATGCATTTATCGCCGATGCCCTTAATGTTTCCCCTAATGATGTGCGGTCAATATTACTTGGCGGACACGGGGATACTATGGTTCCCTTGCCCAGGTTAACAACTGTAGGCGGAATTCCGCTGAATAAACTGCTGGATGATGAAACCAGTGAGGCCATTGTGGAAAGAACCCGCAAAGGAGGAGGAGAAATTGTAAAACTGCTGGGTACTTCAGCATGGTATGCGCCCGGCGCTGCGGCTGCATTGATGGCAGAAGCAATAGTGGATGACCAGAATAAGACATTTCCCGTATCCATCCGCCTTGACGGCGAATACGGGCAGAAGGATGTATACCTGGGGGTTCCGGTGGTTCTTGGCAGGAACGGCATCGAGAAGGTCATCGAGATCGATTTGAATCAGGATGAAATGAGCCAGCTTAACAATTCGGCAAAGTCAGTAAAATCCGTTATGCAGGTCCTTGATGACATGAATCTTTTCTGATAATTCCTGCCTCTTTCAGTGCTTCATAAATAGAAAATTATTTATATTTGCGGGTCCAAATCAAGAACCGCCAGGAAGCGTTGTATTCAATTAAATCAGAACCAAATGCAAAATAAAGGGGCCGTAAGGCTATTTGCCATAGCACTGGCCATTGTATGTGTTTACCAGTTGTCTTTTACTTTCGTAAGCCGGAAGGTAAAAAAGGATGCAGTTGAATATGCAGGTACGGATTCAACAAAAGTATCACAATACCTTGACTCCATTTCAAGCGAAGTAGTCTATAATATTTTTGTAAGAAAGTATACCTACCGTGAATGCCAGGAGCGTGAGATCAACCTCGGACTGGACCTTAAAGGGGGAATGAACGTTACCCTGGAAGTATCCATGGTCGATATGATCCGCTCTCTTTCCAGTTATAGTCAGGACACCACCTTTATCCGGGCCATTGCCCTGGCAAGGGAATATCAGAAAGACAGCCAGGAGGATTTTGTAACCCTGTTCGGAAGGGCTTTTGAGGAGATCGATCCCAACGCACGCCTGGCCGCCATTTTTGCCACCCGTGAACTGAGGGGAAAAATCGATTTCAATTCATCCAATCAAGATGTACTCAGGGTAATACGGGCCCAGACTGAGGGTGCCATGGACAATGCTTTTAACGTTCTGCGGAACCGGATTGACCGTTTCGGAGTTGTACAGCCAAATATTCAGAGGTTGGAAACCCAGGGCAGGATACTGGTGGAATTACCTGGTGTCAAAGAACCCGAAAGGGTCCGCAAACTTCTTCAGGGGACAGCCAGTCTCGAGTTCTGGGAAACCTATGATAATTCGGAGATCTTTCCGCATATGCAGGAAGCCAACGTACGCCTGAAGGAGATCCTTGATGCGGAAAAGGCATTAAGAGAATCAGAAGATATTGCTGAAAAAACTACCGGGGAGGCAGTAGCCGAAGAAGAGGCCAGTTCTTTGCTGGCAGAACTCGGGCAGACTGATGCGGAACCCGGTGCAGACAAGGCAGGCGAAGAACTAAGCCTGCTCGAACAGATCGCAGCAGACAGCCTGCTTACCGATACAACGGCACTGACGATTGAGGATTTCATCGAGCAGAATCCCTTGCTGGGGATACTGCAGCCCAATGTGACACGGCAGGGGCAGTTTGTCCCGGGAGCCGGTGTGGGCTTTGCCCATACCAAGGATACCGGGAAGATCAGGATGTATCTGAACATGACCCAGATACGTGCCCTGTTTCCAAGGGATGTACACTTCCACTGGGATATGTCTTCCTTTGATGATGCCGGACATTACTATGTGCTGTATTCCCTCAGGATGACAGGACGGGATGGAAGGCCGCCGCTGGATGGATCTGTTGTCACGAGTGCCAGTGTTGATTTTGCCCAGACCGGGGGAGCTACCACTGTTACCATGGGAATGAATTCCGAGGGCGCCCAGATATGGTCCCGCCTGACCCGTGAAAATGTCGGGAAAGCCATTGCCATTGTACTGGATGATTTTGTTGTTTCGGCTCCAACGGTAAATGAGGAAATTCCAAACGGACGTTCCGTCATTAGTGGAAACTTCACATATACAGAGGCAGAAGACCTTACCAATGTTCTGAAATCGGGAAAACTGCCTGCTCCGGCAAGGATCGTACAGGAAGCCATTGTCGGTCCCTCGCTGGGACAGGCGGCCATCAAATCAGGGATGAACTCATTCCTGCTCGCTTTTATCGTGGTCTTGCTTTACATGGTGTTTTACTACAGCCGCAGGGCGGGACTCGTAGCCGATATAGCACTGGTCGCTAACATGTTTTTCCTGATCGGGGTACTTGCCTCCGTGGGAGCTGTTCTAACCCTGCCGGGTATTGCCGGTATTGTGCTGACGATCGGCATGTCGGTAGATGCCAACGTGCTTATTTATGAAAGGATACGTGAAGAACTTACCGCCGGCAAGGGCATGAAACTGGCCATCACGGATGGATATAAAAATGCCCTTTCGGCCATCATCGATGCCAATGTAACGACCCTTCTTACAGGGATTATCCTGCTGATATTCGGTACGGGGCCCATCAAGGGTTTTGCCACCACACTGGTGATCGGTATTACGACCTCCCTGTTTTCCGCCATTTTCATAACCCGACTTATATATGAGAGAATGCTCAGCAAGGGCAATAAACTGACCTTTTCTACCAGGTTAACGGAGAATGCCTTTAAAAACATGAACGTCAAGTTCATCGAAAAGCGCAGGACGTTTTATGCCATCTCCGGCATTATTGTACTGCTGGGAGTTGGATCCCTGTTTACCAGGGGACTGAATCAGGGAATTGACTTCACCGGTGGACGGACCTTCGTTGTTAAGTTCGTGGAGTCGGTCAATACCGGGAATATCCAGAACAGCCTGGCGGAAGTTTATGGTGAATCTCCACAGGTGATCACTTTCGGGGGTGACAACCAGATCAGGGTGACCACCAAGTACAAGATTGACGAGAGCGTGGTTGAAGTGGACG
>JAUVKJ010000150.1 GCA_030592145.1 Bacteroides sp. | reverse complement strand
GCGGGTAAGTACCCCGATGCATCTCTGGATTTCTTTATTCATTTATAATACTTTCCGGTAGACCTGCATGATGTTTTCTGCAATGATATCCTCGGTGAACTGCAAGGCATGTGCATAGCCCTCTGTGCTCATGGTATTCTGCAATTCCTTGTCATCAAGTATTTTACGTATGGTTTCAGCCAGTTCTCCGGGCTTGTCAGGATCGACATAGGCCGAAGATTTTCCACCGGCTTCCGCGAAACAACTGCCCGTGGATGTGATCACGGGAGTACGCGATGAGAGCGCTTCCAGGATAGGAATGCCAAATCCCTCGAACCGGGAAGGATAAATAAAAACTTCTGCCATCTGGTACAGACCGGGGAGGTCTTCGTTGGGGACGTTCTGAAGGAATGAAACATTCTTCATGGAATGCTCCCCGATGAATTTCCTGACCTTTTCAAGGTAATGTGTGGGTCGCCCAATGATAATCAGGGGGATATCGAGGGAACCCATATGCATGGCCTGGACGATACTCAGCAGGTTTTTCCTGGGCTCGATGGTTCCGACGTACAGAAGGTAGGCCGGGGGGAGTGCATACTTTTCAGTCAGCCGGATCTTTTCCTCATCATTCACCTGGGAATAGAATGCCGGGTCGCATCCCTGGTAGACCACGTCGATCTTGTCAGGAGATATACCGAAAAATTCCTGGATATCCGAACGGGTTTGCTCCGAGATCGCGATGATACGGTCTGCCTCATGGCAGGAATGCCTGGCTTTTTTGGTATAGATGCATCGGTCGATGGAATTATACCATTCCGGGAATCGCAGAAAGATAAGATCATGGATGGTCACCACGGAGCGTACATCCGGCCTGGGCATGTCGAAGGGGATCTCGTTGCTAAGCCCGTGGTAGAGATCTATACCGTCACTTTCAAGCTTTTTACCCAGCCAGTAACTGCGCCATAAGGATGAGAAATTTTTACCTGCCCATGATTGCGGGTAAACCAGGTTATGCTTTCCGGATTCCCCGTTCCGGATACTGAACTTTCGTTTCGGGATGTACAGGAAATAATCATGCTCCGGGAATTTTTTACCCAGGTATCGAATGATATTGCGGCTGTAGTTTCCCAGTCCGCTGAAATTGAAAAAAGCCCGCTTGGCATCAAAACCGATCCGCATGTTTGAAAGGATTAAGATCTAAGTTCTTCCTGTATGATTGACCATGCTGCAGAGCAGGAGGTTGCATTTCAGAAGGCAATATTATATTCTCTCAGAGCATCGTTCAGGGAAGTCTTTTTGTCGGTCGACTCTTTCCGCTGGCCGATGATCAGGGCACAGGATACTCCATATTCTCCTGCCGGAAATTTTTTCGGGTATGTTCCCGGGATAACAACCGAACGCGTGGGTACCCTGCCTTTGTATTCCACCGGTTCTCTCCCGGTTACATCGATGATGCGGGTTGACTTTGTGATCACGACACTAGCTCCGAGAACGGCTTCCTTCTCGATACAGGCACCTTCTACCACGATGCTCCTGGAACCGATGAAACAATTGTCCTCGATGACCACGGGTGCTGCCTGGATGGGCTCAAGCACTCCCCCTATTCCGACTCCTCCGCTGAGATGGACATTACGGCCAACCTGGGCACAGGATCCGACGGTAGCCCAGGTATCTACCATGGTACCTTCATCTACATATGCCCCGATGTTCACATATGACGGCATCATTATGACACCCTTTGCAATGTAGGATCCGTGCCGGGCAATGGCATGTGGAACAACCCGTACGCCCAGTTCCCGGTAATTTTTTTTAAGGCTGATCTTGTCATGAAATTCAAAAGGTCCCACCTCTGAAACGCTCATCTTCTGTATGGGGAAATACAGGATCACAGCCTTCTTTACCCAGTCATTCAGTTTCCAGCATGTGCCGGAGGGTTCTGCCACGCGCAGCCTGCCGGCGTCGAGTTCATCGATGACGAACCGGATGGATTTTCTGACATCCTTTTCCTGCAGCATTACGCGGTTTTCCCATGCTTCCTCAATAACCGTTTGATAAATTGTATACATTTTCAGTGGTTTAGTACAAAAGTAAGTGAATTTTTAAAACCCGGTCATAAAACCCACGAGTCCCAGTAACAATCCTACCAACAGATTCACCCCCTTCATCTTCAGGAAATCGGTCCTCGTTTCTGCCAGAAGGGGAAGAGACCCGTGGCCGTCCTGTACCACTGAATTGGCAAGCAGAATGCTCAGGGGAATATTCCCGGTGGCATAGAGGGTTATGAACAGTATATGGGGACCCGATTCCGGGATGATCCCGATAAGCAGGGCAATCAGCAGGATGCTCAGCTGGTTTTCTTTCATCCAGTCCTCGAAATGCAGGAATTCGAGACCCAGGTGAATCACCAGAAAAGCCCCGAAAGTCCAGAGAAAAACCCGGAGTAAATGTTTCCGGATTACATGTCCCCAGAGATGTTTGCGCAGAAAATGGTCGGGGACGGTAAAGGCGATGAACAGCTCGATCGTTAATACGATGAGAAAAACAACCCGCTGCCAGTTCCAGTGATCCGGTCCGATATTACCGCTCAGCAGGAAGACCAGGAAAAGGATGCCGGAGATCAGGAGAACGGCTCTTTCGAAACCGATCTGTCTGAGTTGGGGTATTATCCGGGATGGAATAAAACATCTGCATTCGGGATCATGATCATGTAATTTCAAATGGTTTATTGCCAGTTTCATTTTGTGTTTTCCAAGGGGGAATAGATACAGGACGTATCCGGACAGCAGGGCCACCAGGAACAAAAGCCCCATGATCCAGAGGGCTTTCCCCGGGATCATGGCAAACATGATAAAGGCCTCATCTCCACAGGTGGCGATCATGGCCGCCGTTAATGCGGCGAAATGAAAGATGCGATGCACGTAGAGGGAGACCACCAGGAAGACTCCCAGGCAACCGGGCATAAGTCCCAGCACTGCAGCGATCAGGATCTGTAACAAGGGGTTCCTTTCAAATGTTATGTTCCAGCTACCGCGTGTTTGCACTGACAGGTATTCTATCAGCAGCATCATTATGATCACGAATGCAGTAATGATCAGGGCGTGCTGAAAGATCTCCGTGAGGAACTGAAAAATATTTTCGAAGTGGATGTCTCCGCCGATCAGTCCCGGGTGATTGGTATGCTCGTGTTCATGCATTTCTTTTTTTTATAATCCTGTATGGTTTCGGTGGCACCGGATCGTACCCGTGGGTACCCCAGGGATGGCAGCGCAGGATCCGGTATGCGGCCAGATAGGTCCCCCGGATCATCCCATGCGTCCTGAGTGCCTCAATGGTATATTGTGAACATGTGGGGATGTGTCGGCAGGAGGTCGGCAGCAGGGGTGATATGGTATACTGGTAGATCCGGATCGGAATAATAGCGATCCGGATTATTCCCGAGCGCAGTATTTTGAATATCCTCTTCATTGGTGCGAATTCCCTGTAAAAGTAGAAAATCATAGAATTTATTTTAATTCTTTTTAAACTAATCCGCCCCTGTACCAGAATTGAAATAAACACTATATTTATGGCTCATTCTTAAATAAAATGTTTAATAGCATATTATTATGGTGAACGTAAAAAAGACCAAAGGAACCATCGCCATCCTCACAGGAGGCGGAGATGTACCTGGATTGAATCCGGCGATCCGGGCCATTACCATTCGTGCTCTCAGGGAAGGGTACAGGGTACTTGGACTTAGAAGGGGCTGGGCAGGCATTATGGAGCTGCAGCGTGACAAGAAAGCGGATAACAGCGATAAATATTTAGAACTCACCGAAGAGATCGTGAACAGGGCGGGACGCACCGGGGGAACTTTCCTGCATACTTCACGGACACGTCCCAGCCACTGCCCCGGTGTAACGGTACCCCAGCACCTGAAAGACACCTATAAAGATGAGGTCAATGACCTGACGCCGGAGATCATCAAAAACCTTGAATTCCTTGGCGTGGATTTCCTGATACCGATCGGCGGAGACGATACCCTTAGCTACGCGGTAAGAATGTACCAGGAAGGGATAAAGGTTATAGCCATGCCTAAAACAATGGATAACGATGTTCCGGGCACGGATTACTGTATAGGTTTCAGTACTTGCGTTACGAGAACCATTCATATGTGCAACACTATCCGGACCTCTGCCGGTTCACACGAACGGATCCTGGTGCTTGAAGTATTCGGGCGCTATGCCGGATTTACTGCCATGCTCCCCACCATGGCCGGTGCTGCCAATCGTTGTATTATTCCAGAGCATAAGTTTGATATTGAGCATCTTACCAGACTTCTGGTGGAAGACAGGAACCGGAATCCAAGCAAGTATTCCATTGTGCTCGTCTCAGAGGGGGCCATGGTTAAGGGAATGGATGAGATGGCCTTCTCGGATATGGAAAAAGACATGTTCGGACATGCCAAGTTGGGTGGAATCGGCGATTCCATTTCTGCCGGGATCAAGGAACTGTCGCCGAAGTTCAATAAGGGCACCCGCATCAATACCATCAGCCAGCGCCTCGGTTATATGGTCCGTGGCGGAGATCCGGATGCCATCGATTCCATTGTACCAATGGCTTACGGGAACCTGGCTCTGGACCTGATCCTCAAGGGGATACATGGAAGACTGGTGATGCTGAGGAATGGGCGTTACGATAATGCTCCGCTCGATGTGGTTATAAGTTCCAAGAAGACTGTGGATGTGAAGAAGCATTATAATGCAGACCGCCTGAGGCCTCACTACAAAAGCTTCGAGTTCCAGCCCCTGTTCATAATGACCGGAAGTTCCTAGTGGTTCATAATCACCACTGCTGCGAAATTTGCCATAATTGAAAGGCATTGATTAACACGTCACTGCATTTTGTGCCGGTAAGCACAAAATAAGGTTCCTTAGTTAACAATAAAATCTACACATAAGCTTCCGGTATTGTTAAATTAGCCACCTATCAAAATTTGGTTACTGCCAAATTTTACAGTGGCGTTTTAATAATACCGGAAGTATGTAAATTTTGAGAGTGCAGTTTGGAACTTACCTTGCTACGTAGATCCAGGAGTTGACAGCAACACCTGAACGGACAATGCTGAGCCCGTCGAGGGCAGCCCTGAGATTGGTATAGGATTCGGCAGACACCAGGTTCCAGTGCCCGACTGTCACGATTTCGGTTTTGTATCCAATGTCTGCAACCTTTGCGGAATAATCCTTTGCATAGGCGGGGGTCTTGAAACTC
>JAUVKJ010000299.1 GCA_030592145.1 Bacteroides sp. | reverse complement strand
GTGGCATGGTCTTTTCCTCCGATCTGGGAGCCGATGGTGGCAAGCGAGGCCTTGGTCAGGCTCTTGGAAAAGAACATGGCAACCTGCCTGGCCTGGACAATCTCGCGCTTCCGGGTCTTTGACTGGATATGTTCGATCGGGATATTAAAATAATTGCATACCACTTTCTGGATGTAATCAATACTGATCTCGCGCTTGGTGTTTTTGATAAGCTTGTCGATCATGTCCTTGGCAAGATTCAGCGTGATCTCCTTTTTGTTGAGGGTAGACTGGGCCAGCAGGGAAATCAGGGCACCTTCAAGTTCCCGTATGTTATCGGTAATATGAGTGGCAATATATTCAATGACATCTTCAGAAAGTTCAATTCCGTCTTTGTAGGTTTTTTGTCTGAGGATGGCGATCCGGGTTTCGAAATCCGGAACCTGAAGATCGGCTGACAATCCCCATTTGAAGCGTGAGAGCAGTCTTTGTTCCAGCCCCTGCAGTTCCACGGGAGGTTTATCGGAAGTAAGGATCAATTGCTTTCCGGACTGGTGCAGGTGGTTGAATATATGGAAGAACGCATCCTGTGTTTTTTCCTTTCCAGCGAATTCATGAACATCATCGATCACAAGAACATCGATCATCTGGTAGAAGTGTATAAAATCGTTCTTGTTGTTGTTTCTGATGGAGTCTACGAACTGTGTCTGGAATTTGTTGGCGTTTACATACAGTACCGTCTTATCCTGGAATTTCTCCTTGACCTGGATCCCTATGGCCTGCGCCAGATGTGTTTTTCCGAGCCCCGAATCTCCGTAAATGAGAAGCGGGTTGAAGGCTGTTCCGCCAGGATTGTTCGCAACAGCATATCCCGCAGACCGTGCCAGCCGGTTGCAATCTCCTTCCACGAAATTAGTGAATGAATTCTCCGGATTCAGCAATGGGTCGATGTTCAGCTTTTTTAACCCGGGGATGATAAAGGGATTTTTTATGGTGGTCCCCTCTGAATCGATGGGAATGGAGACAGGTTTGTTTTTCAGTTCCTTCTGATTCCTGGCAGGAAGTTTAACGGTATAGGGTTTGGTACCGGAATATCCATTGTTCTCGATTACCACACTGTATTCCAATTTGGCATCGAATCCCAGTTCCTTATGTAAAACTTTTCTCAGGATATCAATGTATTGTTCTTCCAGGTATTCATAAAAAAATGGACTGGGTACCTGGATGGTGAGTATGTTCTTCTCAAGTTTCAGAGGAATGATCGGCTCAAACCAGGTCCTGTAACTAATCGAGGGTACATTGTCTTTAATGATTTTCAGGCATCTGTGCCAAACCGCTTCATGCATCGGAGGGAAAAATTTATTTAATTACTATGTGATTTAATCTACCCTTTAAAGATTAGCTAAGTTTGTGAAAAAAAAGTTAAAAAAAAACAGTTCCAGACTTGACTTTTAGGAAAAAATCATATTCGGTTTATTATCAGTATTTTAAAATGACAAAAAAATGAAAAAAACTGCAATTAATAGATATTCAATGTGTTGCGAGTAATGAACCTTAATAAATTGTAACTTAATTGTTTATAAATTATTAATTGAAGAGATAGGTTCAGCGAGGACCCGGATCAGGGATTATTAATCAACAAAAAACCCTGTTTGGTCAAATCAAAATGAGAAGAAAAGTCAGATCCGGATCATAAAGCATTTACTTTTTATCTTTTTTTTCAGATTTTCCAAAAACCGAAACATTGATATACTTTTTCGGATTTTCCTGGAGGTCTTTTATCAGAAGGTCCAGTTCCCTTGAAAGGGTAGCCAGGTTATCATAAAGCGTGTCATTATTAACCAGCAGTCCCAGGGTTCCTTTCCCCTGGTTTATTTTCTCCATGATCAGGTGCGTTTGCTCAAGGGTCCGGTTGGTATTGTTAATGGTCTCTTTCAGATCAGATCTGGCAATTGAATCGGTGATGGATTCCAGGTTGCTCATGGCCGCCGCAAGTTTTTCATTATGTTCCCTGAGAT
The DNA here is from genome assembly GCA_030592145.1 of Bacteroides sp. GTDB lineage: Bacteria > Bacteroidota > Bacteroidia > Bacteroidales > SM23-62 > SM23-62. Next base: position 1,093 of record JAUVKJ010000299.1, on the reverse strand, counting down.
TCAGCGTGATGGATTCAAGGTGAGTTAATAGCATTTCCACCCCGTCAAAACTGTTTTCCATCTTACGGATGGAGGCTTTCAGCAGGTCGGCGCTTTCCCTGTCGAATACATAGGCCATTGCTGCCATCAGGGAATCTACTGTGATGATAAAGTTTTCCGCCTTGTTTTTCACCGGGGTAAGCTGTTGTTCGAGTTTATCCGTCAGTCCAAGCCTGACCAATGCCTCCAGTGTATCTCCAGGTTCATGATTCCGGCCTGATTCACCCGGGATAATCTGTATGGCCTTGGTACCCATAAAATCGGCATCGTAAAGGATGGCTCTGGAAGGGACGGCGAGTTTGTAATCCTTCTCAATGCCCAGGGTCACGGTAAGGTTGCCGTTACCGTTTGCAGCGAATGTAATATTGCTCACCTGTCCAATCTTGTAGCCATTGATAAATATCTTGCTGTTTTTTTCAAGTCCGCCGATGTTATCAAAAATGGCATAATACGTATTCTCGGCCTTAAGGATATTTCTTCCCTTCAGGAAATTCAGTCCCCATATTGTCACGGCAATGGCAATGGTAATGATGATCCCTATTTTGATTTCGCTTGAAAGCCTCATGGCAGTATAAAAATGAGAATTAAAGGTAACTATTTATTTTGTTTACGGGCTTCCGGCAGGGGAATAATTTTATCGGCCCTGACCGCTATTACAAAGGCTCCGGGAAAGGATTCCTGCACACCGGCAACCCGGTTGGATATCTGCTGGTAGGATATAGATTTACCGACTGCGTATTTGTAAAGATTATTGGCTTTGAACTCAGCCACATGTCCGTAATCTGAGAATGCAGTGTCATCAAGTGACCTGCTGCGGGTAGTGGTCAGGACCTGTATCATATAATATACGTTCTCATCATCCGGAAGTATGGGATCTGTGGAATTGGTCAGGATGGTCTCGGGACGTTCTTTTCGGGGGACAGCCGCATTGCCTGTGGCGCTTTTACTTTCTATGTTTCGTTTATAGTCCCTGAAGGCCCGGTAGATGGCGGAGGCAAGGTATTCCTGTCCTTCTTGCGACATCAGGTATCTCTCCTCGGCTGAATTTGATATG
>JAUVKJ010000288.1 GCA_030592145.1 Bacteroides sp. | reverse complement strand
GGAATCATCATGATCGGGGAGATCGGCGGGAGCATGGAGGCCGATGCCGCCAACTGGGTCAAGGAACACGGCAGCAAGCCGGTAGTAGGGTTTATCGCGGGACAAACAGCTCCTAAGGGGCGCCGGATGGGACATGCTGGTGCCATTATAGGCGGCAAAGATGATACGGCCGCAGCCAAGAAGAAGATCATGGCCGAATGCGGGATCCACGTGGTGGAATCGCCGGCGGATATCGGGCAGAAGATGAAGGAAGCGCTTGAGTCATCCTGAATTCATTTCAGGATGACAGATAATAAAATCCATTTAATCCAATAAAAATGAATTTATTAAAAGGAAAAGTTGCATTGGTGACTGGTGCGAACCGGGGAATCGGCAGGGCGATCGCCCTTGGAATGGCTAAGGAGGGCGCGGATATCGCATTTACTGACCTGGCTATTGATGATAACACGAAATCACTGGAGGCTGAACTCGCAGCACTGGGCATAAAGGGAAAAGGCTATGCCAGCAATGCCGCCAGTTATGAAGAAACCGGGAAGGTTGTTCAGGAGATCGTGGCGGAATTCGGAACGGTGGATATCCTGGTGAACAACGCAGGTATTACTAAAGACACCCTGCTGATGCGCATGACTGAAGAGCAATGGGATGCCGAGATCAATGTTAACCTTAAGACCGTATTCAATTTTACCAAGGTGGTTCAAATGGTAATGCTTAAGGCTAAATCCGGGTCCATCATTAATATCAGCTCCGTGGTCGGTGTGGCCGGGAATGCTGGACAGGCAAACTACTCGGCATCCAAGGCCGGGATCATAGGTTTCACGAAATCGATCGCCAAAGAGGTCGGATCGAGGAATATCAGGTGCAATGCCCTGGCCCCTGGATTTATAATTACGGAAATGACCGGCAAGCTTCCCGATGATGTCAGGGAGGCCTGGATCAAGGCCATCCCGCTTCGCCGTGGCGGCACTCCCGAAGATGTTGCCAATGCCTGTATCTTCCTTGGCTCGGATCTCTCGTCCTATATCAGCGGACAGGTGATCAATGTCTGCGGGGCAATGCAAACATGACGGCATGGGTGTGGGTGTGGGTGTGGGTGTGGGTGTGATTAGAAGACCGCGCAAATATATACTGATTCTTTTACTGGCTGCCGGGTGTGCACCTATGGCGGAGATCGATATCCAGGTCATGGATCCCGCCGGGATCACACTTCCTCTGAACATACAGCAGCTTGCTTTCCTGAACCGTTCTGTTGTTCCACAGTTATTGCATTCCGACTCTACCGGTTGGTCCGAAGAAGAGTATTATATCCTGGACACCATAATAAATAACCGGATATTCCAGGGTATCCGGGAATCCATGAATGCATCCCCGCTTTACGATCTGGATATTATTGAAATCATCCGGGTCAGGCGTTACGATACAAGCGGGATCATGGAACCCCTTTCGCCAACCCGGCTACAGCGGTTCAAAGAGGTCCACCCGGCCGATGCCCTGCTCAGCCTGGAGTATTACAACCTCAAAGATAGTATGAGTTTAGCCAGGAAATTTTATGACAATTACTTGTCATACGATGCCTACATGGGGATATACACAACCACAGTCTGGAGGATCTATGACCTTAACCGGGATTATGTCATTGATGAGTTTACCCTGCAGGATACGGCAAACTGGTATGCATGGGATGAATACCAGAACTCCGCCCTTGAACAGCTTCCCCTGATGATTGATGCCATACGTGCTGCAGCTTTTCAGATTGGAACCATGTATGGAAACAGGATAAGTCCCGCGTGGATGGAAGTACAGCGTTTCTACCACGTTTCCGGCGATAAGGAGATGAGAGAGGCAGCAGGGAAAGCTGCTTCGACAGACTGGCAGGGAGCCACTGAAATATGGAAGAAGCTTGCTTATGGTAAAAACCCGAAGACAGCGGCAAAGGCATGTTTTAACATGGCAATGGTCTGTGAAATGGAGGACCTGATGATCCCGGCGCTTGACTGGGCTATCAAATCTTATACGATCAGGCAGGAGCCCCTGACAAAAGAATATATTGAACTGCTAAAGCAGAGATACGAAAACCGGAAACAATTAAAAAGGCAGCTTCCGTCAGGGGTGCACTAAAAAGTACTTATAAGGCATTTTGAAGTGAAAGGAACAGGGCACGGTAATACCGCATGAACCTTATCGGTTCTTCGCTACCTGGCACTTCTGCATTGCAATAACCTGTAAAGCCGTTACCGGCAAGCAATTTGAAAAGCTGCCGGTAAGGATAATCCTCATATAGTTCGCGTAAATGCAGGCTTTTGATGCGGTCCTTGACCAGATTAAAATGATATTCCAGGCCTTCCCCTTCTTTATCAGTTTGTGAGCAGTTCCAGTTTATATATACGTGTGGACTCCCGGAATAGTCGATGATCTTTTTGATAACCGTGATCCTGTCGGTTTCGGTTCCGTGGTTGCATACCCTGATTTCCACACCGTGGTTATAGGCAAACTCACCGACTTCAGCCAGTGCTTTTCCGATCTGTTCCATGGATTGTTCTTCCGGTACATCTTCCGGCAAGGCATTGGGGAAAACCCTGAATCCGAGAGCCCCTACATCACGGGCCAGCAAGGTAAATTCTTTCGTTCCTTCGATGTTTTGTTTCAGGACTTCCGGGTCGGGGGAATGATACTGAAATGCACTGGCCAGACTGATCGCCTCCAAAGCTGAGTCTTCAAAACGTTTTTTTACTTCAGCCCGTTCTGCGGCAGTCAGACTCACTTCAACCCCATGGGCATGTGTTGTCCGCAGTTCCACCGATTGAAATCCTGTTTCAGTGAGATTGCTGATTATGGTTTCAATATCCCAGTCTTTGGCCAGGTTATAGGTCATTACCCCAAGTTTCAGAGGATTTGGATTCAGTTGAAAAGAATCATTATCCCCGGCAGGAGAAGAGGCAGTGGTACATCCGGGTAACATAACCGCTGTGCCAGATATGGCGGCGCTTTTTAGAAAATTTCTTCTGGAAAAATAGTTTTTCATAAATGAAAGTGATTAAGTTATTTTACAGTTACGATTTGGCATAAATATAATCCGGTTTTTTTTAAATACCACATATAAATAATATTACTTTTACGCATTCAAATTAATAATCCTATGAGTCCCGAGACAGTTTTCATAATTATCATCGCAATCATTGTTTTCAATTTCATCTTTTCGAGGGTGCTGGAGTATCTCAAT
>JAUVKJ010000147.1 GCA_030592145.1 Bacteroides sp. | reverse complement strand
ATAATCTTTAATCCGGAAGAAAAAAAGATGGGGATCAAGGGATCCTCTACCAGGCAGATCTTCTTTAATGACTGCAAGGTCCCGGTTGAGAACCTGCTCGGGAAACGGGGTGAGGGATACCGGATTGCACTGAACATCCTTCATATGGGAAGGATGAAACTGGGCGCAAATGTGATCGGTTCGGCAAAGAAAGCCATCGACCAGTCCGTCGGATACGCCAATGAAAGAAAACAATTCAATTTCCTGATATCACAGTTCGGAGCCATCAAACACAAACTCGCGGAACAGGTGATCCGGACCTTCGCGACAGAAAGCTCCGTATACAGGGCCAGCAAGGCCCTGGATGATGCCATGAATTATTATGTTGCCAATGGAGATGACAAGGGCCGGGATACCATGGCAGCATTCAATCATTTTGCGATTGAAGCTGCAGTGATGAAGATCTTTGCTTCAGAGGCGCTGGATTATGTAGTAGACGAAGCCGTACAGATCCATGGTGGTATGGGTTACTCAGCAGAAATGCCTGTGGACCGGGGATACAGGGATTCAAGGATCAACAGGATATTCGAGGGAACCAATGAGATCAACCGCCTCCTCCTGGCGGATGCCATGCTCAAGAAAGGGGCTAAAGGAGTGCTTCCTATCATGGAAGAAGCAGAAAAGGCTTTTGAAGAACTTAGAAACCTGAAAGAGGAGAAAACCGGAGAGCTGGAATATTATGAAGAAAAGGGCAAATACATTGCCGGTTTTAAGAAGATTACCCTGATGCTGATGAAAGCTACCTCGGAAAAATTCAGCCGCGGCCTTGTACATGAGCAGGAGATACTCAGTAATATTTCCGATAGCATTATACAGTTGTACGCAGCCGAATCAGTCTTTTTGAGGGTAAAGAAAATGGAATCGCTTAAAGGGGAGGACGAGATCAGGGTTTACAGGGATATTCTTGATGTATTCGTCTTCGACGCCGCCGCAAAGATCGGCAAATGCGTCAAAGATGATACCTATTCCTTTGCTTTGGGTGAAATCCGCGACCAGCTCGAAACAGGGGTCAGACATTTTACATCCGTGGCAGGGGTAAATGTGAAGGAAGCCCGCAGGAGAATAGCAGACCGTATGATCGACGAGAACCGGTACTGTTTCTGATACGTTTCCTGTCCCGCCCCCCGGGAAGAACAGCCTTAAAATGCTGATTCATTATGGATGCTGGAAGCTCAGATAAACTGATCCTCATGGGTGCCGGGAACCTGGCCTGGCACCTTGGTCCGGCTTTACAGGATGCAGGGTACACCCTGTTACAGGTATTTAGCCACACTGCCGGATCTGCCAGGGCCCTGGGCCGGCGACTGGGGGTGGACTGGACCACAGATGCGGGACGCCTGCATGAGGAAGCGGGACTTCTGCTGTTTTGTGTTTCTGACCGGGTCATCCCTGAACTGCTTCTCCGTATAGAACTGAAGAAAGTTATGATGGTGCATACCGCCGGCAGCGTACCGGCTGATGTTTTTAAGGGCATTGCCAGGGAATACGGGGTCCTCTACCCCCTGATGACATTTTCAAAAGACCGTTCCCTGGATTTCAGTACCGTCCCTGTCTGCATCGAGGGCAGTACCGTTAACAGTACTTCCATCCTGGAAAAGATGGCCGGAAGCATAAGCGGCCGTGTATACCGGATGGATTCGCAGCAGCGGAAAATACTTCACCTCTCGGGCGTATTTGCCTGCAACTTTTCAAACCATATGTATCATCTGGCTGATGAATACCTTGCTGGCGAGGGTCTTGACTTTGAGATGCTTAAACCCCTGATCAGGGAGACTGCCGCCAAGGTGATGGAGATGGATCCCGCATCCGCCCAGACGGGTCCCGCTTCAAGAAATAACAGCGCCATAGTACGCCTGCATATTGATCTGTTAAAAGACCATCCTGAATTGCAAAAAATATATACTTTTGTTTCTGACAGTATTACAAACCATTTCAGGGCTTAATGAGCAATTTCAAGGTAGAACTCCGTAAGGTTAAAGCATTTGTTTTCGATGTTGATGGAGTATTATCAGATGCAAAGATGTACATGCATCCCGGGAGTGAAATTATGCGTTCTGTAAATATCAAGGATGGTTATGCCATCCAGTATGCCATTCGCAAAGGATATCCGGTCTGTATTATTACCGGAGGTAACTCAGAGTCTGTTGAAAAACGCTTCCTGAATCTCGGTGTGACAGATATTTACCTGAAATCGAGAGATAAGACGGAGGATCTGAAAGATTTCCTTTCAAGGTGCGGCCTGACATACGAAAACATATTGTATATGGGTGACGACCTTCCCGATTACCAGGTCATGAAGGAGGTAGGCTTTCCTACCTGTCCCTCCGATGCGGTTGAAGAAATCAAATCAATATCAATATATATTTCAGATAAGTCCGGCGGAGAAGGATGCGTTCGTGACGTGATCGAACAGGTTCTGCGGCTGCAGGGTAAATGGATGGAACCGGACGCTTTCACCTGGTGACCATGGCATTTTTAAAACTGATAAGGTTTCAGAATCTCCTCATAATTGCTGTAACCCAGTACATGATGAGGTTCTTCATCGTTGAGCCTATTCTGGCCGTTAACGGTTTTGAACTCCAGCTCGATCATCTCCATTTCTTCCTGCTCGTTTTTTCCTCTATGGCAATCACAGCAGCAGGCTATGTGATCAATGACTATTTCGATGTAAAAACCGACCTGCTCAACCGCCCCTCAACCGTAATAGTGGGCAGGAAGATCAGCAGGAGGGGGGGCATAATTCTTCACATAGTCCTGAACAGCGCTGGTATCCTGACAGGGGTTTACCTTTCCTGGTATATCGGAATACCCGGTTTTGGGATCGCCTATGTGCTTGCAGCCGGACTCCTGTGGTTTTATTCCACGACCTATAAACGGCAATTCCTGGTCGGGAACCTCATCGTATCTGTATTTACCGCCGTGGTTCCCTTCGTTGTGGTTGTCTTTGAGATTCCCCTTCTTAACAAGTCATACCATGAAATATTGATCGCCAATGAAATGAATTTCAATAATATCATAGCCTGGGTAGGCGGTTTTTCCTTTTTTGCCTTTCTTGCCACCCTGATCCGGGAAATCATCAAGGATGTTGAAGATTTTGAGGGGGATGCAGCTTACGGAAGAAATACCCTCCCCATCGTTCTCGGTATCCGTTTCACAAGGATACTTATCATCTCACTGATCCTTGTCCTGGTCTTTTCCCTGGTCTATGTTTACATTACTTACCTGTCAAGGAAGCCCGGTGGTGAACCTGACCTCCTGTCGCTGTTCTGGTTCTCAGTGATGCTGATAATCCCTTTCATTTACCTGATCTTCCGGCTGATTGCTGCCAGGGATAAAAAGGACTATCACTTTTGCAGCAACCTGTGCAAGTTGATAATGCTTGCAGGCATCCTGTATTCTGTGATCTTCTACATTATTATTCATCCATTCATTTCATAAGACCGGATGCTGTACAATAAACTCAGGGAGTATGATATTGTTCTCGGTTCCGGCTCGCCCAGGAGGAAGTATCTTATGGAGGAAATGGGACTTCAATTCAGGGTGATGGTGAACGATTCGCTCGAGGAAACCTGGCCGGAAGGACTTTCAAAACAGGAGATCCCGGTGTATCTTGCCGAGCTGAAAGCAGACCATATTTTGGATACGGTTCCCGAAAATACATTGCTTATCACAGCCGATACAATCGTCTGGATGGGAGGCGGGGTGATCAATAAGCCGGCCGGCCGGGAAGATGCATTCAATATGCTGAGACAGCTCTCGGGGAATATGCATGAGGTACTGACAGGGGTTTGCTTCAGGACCGCAGACAGGAAGCATTCCTTCCACGCCTCCTCCCTGGTCTGGTTTGCCTCCCTAACGGATGAGGAGATCGGCTACTATATAGACCAGTATAAACCTTTCGACAAGGCAGGGGCATACGGAATACAGGACTGGATAGGATACATCGGGGTTGAAAAGATAGAAGGTTCCTATTTTAATGTAATGGGACTACCCCTTCAGAGGATGTACCATGAATTAAAAGGCTTTATCGGAGATGAGTAAATAATTTTTGTGGTATCCTGAAATAATTATACATTCGTAACATTAAATTTTTAAAAGGTAACACGATGCCGGTAAAAAGATTCGGAGTTTCCCTTGAAGAGGAATTGCTTGACAGCCTGGACAAGCTTGTAATCGACCACCAGTTCCCGAATCGCTCACAGGCAATCCGTTTCCTGATCAAGAAGAATGTTGTTGAGGAACGCTGGAAATGGGATATGGAAGTGGCCGGGGCGCTGGTACTGATCTATGATCATCACAAGAGGGATATCCTGAAGAAGATGACCTCCCTGCAACATGATTATCATTGCCTTATTCTTTCCAGCCAGCATATACATCTGGATCATGATATGTGCCTGGAAACGATTACCGTCAGGGGGAAAGCAAGCAAACTCATGAAACTTGCAGACAAACTGAAAGCCATAAAGGGAATTAAGCACGGGGAACTGGTAATGAGTGGAACGCATTAAAATATAATAATATCCTGATAACCGATAGCATGGGGCTGCGGGTCTAAACACTATATAATGTCAGCAAACCTTACTGTTTTAACCTGGACCGCCGCAAGCATTGCTTTTATTCATACCGTGATCGGTCCGGATCATTACCTTCCTTTCATAGTAATGGCGCGTGCCCGTAAGTGGAGCATCGCCAAAACCACTTGGGTAACCGTGTTAGGCGGGTTTGGCCATGTGATCAGTTCCATCCTGCTGGGAACAGTAGGGATCGGTATCGGCATCGGACTTAATAAACTGGAAGTCCTGGAATCCGTACGGGGAGACCTTGCAGCATGGTTGTTTGTACTCTTCGGCCTGGCATACATGATCTGGGGATTCTGGCGCCTTTCCGGCAACAGGCCGCATAAGCATAAACATCACCATACGGATGGCACGGTGCATTTGCACGAGCACATTCATCAACCGGAGCACGATCATGCCCACAGGAACAACATAACCCCCTGGATCCTGTTTACCATCTTTTTCCTGGGTCCCTGTGAGCCCCTCATACCGATTCTTATGTACCCGGCCGCCCAGAACAGTACCTGGGGCATTGCACAGGTATCAATCGTGTTCGGTGTGGTCACCATTCTGACCATGCTTGCACTTGTACTGCTGGCTTCCTACGGTCTGAATTTCCTGAAGCTGGGCAGGCTCGAGAAGTACACACATATAATTGCCGGGGGAACCATATTGCTCAGTGGAATAGCGATCCTGTTCCTGGG
>JAUVKJ010000072.1 GCA_030592145.1 Bacteroides sp. | reverse complement strand
ACCCTTCGCACGAATGACAGGGCGATCCAGTCAATTCCCTGGTCAAGCGCAAAATTCGCATCAGCGATGTCTTTCTCCGTGAGGCTGGGGAGGGAGATTTTCGTTTGTGGAAGGTTCACCCCCTTGTTCGATGAGAGGATTCCTCCGCTGATGACTTTCGTTTGTACCTCGTCCTTACCGTTTGTGGCTGTCACTTCCAGGCAGATTTTGCCATCGTCCACAAGGATCTGTTCTCCGACGCTCACATCCCTTGGCAGCAGGGGGTAACTCATATAAGCTTGCCCGGATGTCCCTGTGCAGGGTGTATTCACAAACCGGAAGATCTGTCCGTTCACCAGTTCCACGCCGTTGTTTTCCATCTCGCCGACCCGAAGTTTGGGTCCCTGCAGATCTGCAAGCATGGCCACATAAGTGCCATTCTCCCTGTTGATCTCCCTGATCAGGTTGATCGTTTTCAGATGGTCCTCATGATTGCCATGTGAAAAGTTCAGGCGGCAGACATCTACACCTTCTTCAAATAATCCTTCCAGCACTTCCTTTGATGAAGAAGCGGGACCGAGGGTGGCAATAACTTTGGTATGCGAGCGTTCGTGGCGAAATTTTAATGGACTCATAGTTGTAGACTGTTTTTTAGTACGAACGGGGAAGAACGCCAAAACTCAAAACACAATTATACTCAAAGGTCTTATGAGGTTTGATCGATACCCCGATGGAGTTAAACCTTGGATTCAGAAAGTTTTTGCGATGACCGAGATTTTCAATGCCCTCATCGATAAGTAGTTGAAGTACAATCTCGATAGGCGTATACGCGCCGTAATAAATATTTTCCCCAACCTCCATGTACTTTGTCATCACCGGGTCATATCGGTTTTTAAATCCCTTATGGCCCTGGTAACCCTTCTTTCCGGAACGGGTAGCGTGGTCTCTGGCAACCTTGCAAAGGTCCTTCTCCGGGACCAGCATGGGCAGGCCTTGTACATCCTGCAGATCCCGGTAAAGGGATCTGACATAATTGCTGCTTTTCATATCTTTCAGGATAAGATATTGCTTCAGGAAAGTTTCTGCAAAGAGGCGACCGTCTGCTCTTGCCAGGTTGGCATACAGGATGACTTTCTTTTCATCTTCTTTGAGAAATTCTGCATCATTTGCAGTATTGGCCTTCATGTACACTGAGTCGCCCCATTCCCTGAAAATATCAGCGTTCTGGGCCTGCATAGTAAGAGTGCAGGTAAGGGAGATAAGAAACAGTTTGACAAGGTATTTTTTCATGGTTTCAAATTCCTTATCATATATATATCATAATCGCGAAACGCGAAAAATCCCAGTTTCTCATATAAATGCTTCGCTGTGTGGTTTTCCTCATGCACCTCCAGTTTTACCTGTTGACCCATCTGCCGTATCCATTCGAGTGATTTTTTTGCAAGTTCTGTACCCAATCCCCTTCCCTGATAAGCAGGCAGGATCCCGAAATGATGGAGATGGATCCGCCGGCCATCCCATGTCATCCAGGAGGACCCGATAATTTCTCCGCTCCCTGTCTTTTCCATTACCAGCAATCGCCCGCCGTGCACATTGCACCGTTCAATCACCTCTGCATCGTCACCCCTTTCCGGATGAGCCATATCGGTCTGTTCCCATAAAACGAGGAGCGATGCATAATCTTCAGGCCGGTATTCCCTGATCAGGGTACTAATCTTTGGGATTTTCTTTGTCATCCTTTACAACATATAGCTGGCCTTGCATGTATCTGAGCACCCTGATCTTCTCATCCTTATTAATATATCCGTATTCCGAGACGGCATCGTAGATCTCACCATCGATGAATACTTTGCCTGATGGCCTCAAAACAGATTCAGCGATGCCTGTTTTCCCGACCAGTTCTCCGGGCTGGCTCTCAACGCCGAGAAAACCTTCATCCGTATCAAGTTCACGGTCAAGGGCCAGGCCTGCGAAGACTTTACTGGTAAACAGCTGTTTTCCCAGGTAGAGCGAAAGGATCAGGGAAAGGAACATGGATGTGACAACGATGACGAACTTTTTGACCACCTCTGCAAACGCAATATTCCATTCCCAGTCGAAAACAATGTTATCTACCATGGCCATGGTGAGTGCCGTGATCACAAGCAGAATGCCTGATATCCCGGCCACACCGAATCCCGGGATGGCAAATATCTCAACTGCGATCAGGGTGAGGCCCAGTATGAAAATCACCAGTTCCCAGTTCTGTGCCAGTCCCTCAAGATAGTGCGGCGCAAAATAAAGGATTGCTGCCAATGCAGCAGCAGCTATGGGAAAGCCTATGCCGGGGGATTGAAGTTCGAAGTAAATCCCTCCCACGAGTATCATGATAAGTATGCCGCTAACGATGGGGTTCAGGAGAAGACCGATGATCTTGTCAAGTGTGGTGGCTTCGTATTTCACGATCTCATAGCTTTCGACATGAGCCTGTTCCAGCACTTCTTCGATATTCTCTGCCTGTCCTTCGCAAAATCCATGTCTTTCAGCTTCTTCGGTGGTGAAAGTCAGGACTTTTCCGGTATCGGATATTCCTTCGACATATATTGAGGGATCTACCATGGCTTCCGCGATCTTCGGATCCCTGTGCCAGCGGATAATGGTGTCATTGCCTGAGACAATGGTATCCCTTCCATGTGTTTCAGCCGTCGCACGCATCATGGAACGCATGAAGGACTGGTATTTATCGGGAACCACTTCCCCGGCCTGGTCAACCACTGTTGCGGCCCCAATGCTTGCCCCGGGACGCATGTAAATGCTGTCACAGGCAATGCAGATCAGGGCCCCGGCGGAAGCGGCGTTATTATCGATAAACACCCACACCGGGATCCTGTTGTTAAGTATTTTGGTCCGGATAGAATCTGCTGCGTTAAGCATTCCTCCATAGGTATTCATGCGAATGATGATAAGATCAACCTTCAGGCTTTCAGCCTCTTCGAAGGCTTTCTGGGTCAGCCTCCATGCAGGGGGAGCGATGTTTTCGGCAATGTCAAAGGTATACACCCTGAGTTTGTCCGGAGCACTCTCTTCTCCAGCGTGTTGGGCTGATAGTCCCATAAGAGCCGTCAGCAATAAAATATATATAGTCTTTCTTTGCATGGCTTAAAAATACTCAAAAAGTATGTCAGATCAGATTTTGCCGGTAAAAACTTCTAACTTTACAGCAGGCAACTCATTTGAACTTATAATTGATATACTATGAAAATCTCAGAGCTGTCAGCCATTTCTCCCATCGATGGCCGGTATCGCACGAAAGTTGAGGAACTGGCCCCGTTCTTTTCAGAGTTTGGCCTGATCCGCTATCGTATCTTCGTCGAGATCGAATATTTTATTGCGCTCTGCGAACTGCCCCTTCCCCAGCTTTCGGACATGGATTCCGGAATGTATGAAAAACTCAGGGGGATATACACAGAGTTTTCCGTTTCCGACGCGGATACCATTAAAACCTACGAGAAAACATGCAACCACGACGTAAAGGCAGTAGAGTATTTCATCAAGGATAAATTTGACAAACTGGGATTGTCGAAGCAGAAGGAATTTATCCATTTTGCCCTGACCTCACAGGACATAAACAATACGGCTGTTCCCCTTTCCATGAAGGATGCCATGACACAGGTCTACTATCCTGTGTTTGAGGAATTCCTCGGTATGCTGCGTGAGAGGTCCGATCAATGGGCCCTGGTTCCCATGCTGGGGAAGACCCATGGACAACCGGCATCGCCGACCAGGATGGGCAAGGAAATGAAAGTATTCCTGGAACGGCTGGGGATACAGCTGGATGCTATTCGCGAGATCCCTTATACTGGAAAGTTCGGAGGCGCAACAGGCAATTTCAATGCCCATCATATTGCCTATCCCGAAGTGGACTGGATCCTGTTCGCCGACCGGTTTGTTGGTGAGAAACTGGGACTCACGCGGCAGCGGACCACTACCCAGATTGAGCATTATGACAGGCTCGCCGCCCTTTTTGATAACCTGAAAAGGATCAATACCATTCTGATAGACCTGTCGCGCGATATATGGTCATACGTTTCCATGGAATATTTCAAGCAGAAGATCAGGAAAGGGGAGGTGGGATCTTCCGTGATGCCTCACAAGGTCAATCCCATCGATTTCGAGAACGCCGAAGGAAACCTCGGGGTGGCAAATGCCCTTTTTGAATATCTTGCCGGCAAGCTTCCGGTTTCAAGGCTGCAGCGCGACCTGACCGATTCAACGGTGCTGAGGAATATCGGGATGCCCCTGGCACACACTGTCCTTGCATTGAAATCACTGCAGAAGGGCCTGGGGAAACTGATCATCAACGAAGAGAAAATAAGGAAAGACCTGGACCGGAACTGGGCCGTTATCACCGAAGCCATCCAGACCATCCTCAGGCGGGAGGGATATCCGAAACCGTACGAAGCCCTTAAGGATCTGACCAGGACCAACAAAATCATCACCCGTGAGATAATACATGCATTCATTGATTCGTTAGAACTAGACAGGAAAGTTATCGAAGAACTCAAGCGCATTACACCTGACAATTACACGGGCATCTAATTTATACTAAACCAGGACTTCCAGGCAAGCTGATGAAGAGATTCAGGATCATTGCGGGCTATATCAAACCTTACTGGTTCTATGCAGTACTGAACATTCTGTTCAATGTACTATCCGCCTTTTTTGCATTGTTTTCATTCGTAATGGCCATCCCCTTCCTGAGGGTCCTGTTCAAGACACAGGAAATGGTTACCACGACGGTTCCCTTCGTCCTGGATATGGAATCTGTACAGCACAATTTCGATTATTTTGTCAGTTCCATTATCGTCGAATATGGTGACGGGGGTGCATTGATGATGGTCTCTGTCCTGGTGGTCATCCTGGCCCTGCTGAAAACAGGATTCAAATTCCTGGCCAACTACTACATCACACCGGTGAGGGTAGGGGTGGTAAAAGACATCCGGACCCGGGTCTACAGGAAAACCCTGCGCCTTCCGATGTCCTGGTTTTCCGAATCCAGGAAAGGGGATGTGATCGCACGTATCGGGATGGATGTGAATGAGATCGAGGTATCGGTAATGAGTTCCCTGGAAATGATATTCCGTGATCCGGTCACCATCGTCGTATTCCTGGTATCCATGTTCATAATGAGCTACCAATTGACCTTTTTTGCCCTGGTACTCCTTCCGGTCTCCGGTTTTATTATCGGAATGATCGGTAAAAACCTGAGAAAACAATCCATGAAACTTCAGAACCAGCAGGGCACACTGCTCTCAATACTGGAGGAAACCCTTACGGGGATGCGGATCGTCAAAGCCTTTAACGGGGAAAGGAAAATGACCCGGAAATTCGCCGAGAGCAACCAGGAATTCACAGATATCATTACCCGGGTATACCGGCGCCGTTTCCTGGCCTCCCCCATGAGCGAATTCCTGGGCACCCTGGTGATGATGATCGTGATGTACGCGGGCGGTACCATCGTTTTGAACCAGGCCTCCCCACTGAATCCCGAGGCCTTTATTGCCTACCTGATCGTGTTTTCCCAGATCATCACACCGGCCAAGGCATTCTCGACCGGTTACTATAACATACAGAAGGGGATGGCTGCTTTCGAGCGGGTGGAGCAAATTCTTGACATTGAAGTAAAGATCAAGGATTCAGTCAATGCTTTGCCGGTCAGGAAATTCGAAACTTGCATTGAATTCAGGAACGTGTCCTTTGCTTACAATTCGGGACTGGTACTTAATAATATCGACCTGAAGATTGAAAAGGGGAGAACACTTGCTATAGTGGGGAAGTCCGGCTCGGGGAAATCAACCATGGTGGACCTCCTGCCCAGGTTTATAGATCCTGTGAGCGGGAGCATAACGATCGACGGGCAGCCCATACAGGACTATAAGATTGCTGATCTGAGAAGTCTCATGGGAATAGTAAGCCAGCAATCCATCCTGTTCAATGATACCTTTTTAAATAATATAGCTTTCGGTCTGGACGAGGTCAGGGAAGAGGATGTGATCAACGCCGCCAAAATTGCGAACGCCCATGATTTCATTATGGAGACCGAAAATGGCTACCAGACGAATGTGGGTGAAGCGGGGAGTAAAATGTCAGGCGGGCAGCGCCAGCGGATCAGCATAGCACGGGCGCTTTTAAAAAATCCCCCGATATTAATACTCGATGAAGCAACCTCTTCGCTCGATACAGAGTCTGAGAAGTAGGTACAGGAAGCGATCGAGAACCTGATGATTAACCGGACGTCGATCGTGATCGCACATCGGCTGTCAACGGTAAAGTACGCTGATGAGATAATT
This sequence comes from Bacteroides sp., assembly GCA_030592145.1. Taxonomy (GTDB): domain Bacteria; phylum Bacteroidota; class Bacteroidia; order Bacteroidales; family SM23-62; genus SM23-62. Next base: position 1,346 of record JAUVKJ010000072.1, on the reverse strand, counting down.
GTGATTGAAGAGGGCAGGATCATGGAGCGCGGAAATCATGCCGGACTACTCAAGCAGGAAGGCTTGTATGCAAAGTACCACATGCTCCAGATGGTTTAGGAATTTTATAAGGGTGTAAGTATATCTCCAGTGTGATAAGTGAACAACTCTTTTTTATTTGGCAATTATGAAGGTCTGTGGATTCAGTTTCGTACGTAATGCAGAAAAATTCTCCTACCCGGTAGTTGAAGCAGTACAATCAATTCTTCCGGTATGCGACCGGTTTATCATGAACGTGGGGAATTCCGGGGATGGCACCCTCGATCTGATCAGATCCATTCCCTCGGATAAAATCGAGATCGTGGAGAGTACCTGGGACGAGTCCAGGCGGAAGAATGGAGAAATACTGTCTGAGGAAACCAACAAGGCATTCGACAGTATCCCCGATGAATACGACTGGGCATTTTATATCCAGGCCGATGAGATAGTGCATGAAAAATACCATAAAATTATTCGCAGATCCATGGAACAATGGCTGGATCATCCCGAAATCGAGGGATTGTTGTTCAAATACCTGCACTTTTTCGGAAGCTACGATTATCTGGCCGATTCCCGTTCCTGGTACCGCAATGAGATAAGGATCATCAGGAACAACAAGCAGATCCGGTCCTACAGGGATGCCCAGGGATTCCGTATCAACGACAGGAAACTGAATGTCAAACCGGCAGAAGCCTGCATGTACCATTACGGATGGGTCCGGCCGCCGGAAATCATGCAACAAAAACATGTCAACTTCAATAAGCTGTACCACAGCGATAAATGGGTCGACCGCAAGGTGAACCATACCAGGCTGTACGATTACTCCTCTGTGGAATCCATCAGCCGGTTCGGAGACACCCACCCAAAGGTGATGAAGGAAAGGATTAAAAGACTTAACTGGGATGTCGAACTTGACGAGAACAAAAAAAGCTTTAAAATCACAGACCGCATCCTCAACTGGATCGAACAGAAGACGGGCAAGCGCCTGTTCGAGTACCGGAATTACAAACTTATTTGATGGGGTGTATAACTTTCAATATTTCAACCCCATAACAAGGATATCATCGATCTGTTCAAAATCTCCGCGCCATTCTTCTAGTGTTTTATTCAGGATTTTCTTTTGTTCCTCCATATTTTTTTGCTGCATGCTCATCAATAATTCCTGGAAAGGCCTGGATTTAAATTTTTTTCCTTTAGGCCCTCCGAACTGATCGGCAAATCCATCAGAGAACAAATAAAATGAATCTCCCTTTTGAAGCTGGATGGTATGAGTGGTGAATTCATTCATCTTGTCATAAATAGCTATGGGCATCCTGTCTGCCCGCTGT
>JAUVKJ010000181.1 GCA_030592145.1 Bacteroides sp. | reverse complement strand
ATTCCATTTGTGACAATATATCTTAACTTCGTGCTATGATCCACAGGGAAGGAATAAAAATATCGATCCTGGTGTTCCTTGCACTGGCTGTGTTAAACATTCTTTTGTTACTTTCTGCCGGATCTTCACTGCCGGTCCTGGTATTCCTTGTGGTTTCATCCGTATTCATGGTTTTTATTCTATACTTTTTCAGGGATCCAAAACGCAGCGCATCCTTTAACGGCGGAACAATCTACTCACCTGCAGACGGAGAAGTCGTCGTGGTAGAAAAAACGTACGAGGAGGAATACTTTAAGGACAGGAGGATACAGGTTTCCGTTTTCATGTCCGTCTGGAATATACATATCAACTGGTTCCCTGTCGCCGGACTCCTATCCTATTATAAATACCATCCCGGGAAATACCTGGTGGCACGACACCCGAAATCCTCCACCCTTAATGAAAGGAATACGGCAGTGATCAGAACAGATGAGGGCAAAGAGATCCTGGTGAGGCAGATCGCGGGTGCCGTGGCACGCCGGATCATCAGCTATGCAGAAAAAGACAAAAAGGTTTCTGCCGGCGATGAAATGGGATTTATCCGCTTCGGATCAAGGGTCGATGTTTTCCTTCCTCCGGACAGTAAGATTCTTGTCCGGCCCGGACAAAAAGTCAGGGGACTGCATACTACCCTGGCTGAATTATCATAACAAATCAGTATCTCCTTGTCTTTTTTAACACCTTCTTAACAGGGTCTGCATGGTAATCCACTTATATTTGACTCAATCAAATTTTTATTTTAATCTCAAAAACCGGAAATCATGAAAAAATTTATTGTATTGATTGCGCTCGTAGCCTTCGTCGGCATCATGGCCGCTCCCGTTACTGCAGCTCCTGCTTCCATAGCAATTGAAAAAGTAAAGGATAAGGAAGATGACAAGAAGGATGACAAAAAGGATGATAAAAAAGATGATAAGAAGAGCGACAAAACTACCTGCGTAGAAAAACCCGATTGTTGCAAGTCCAAATCATGCGACGATAAAAAAGAGAAGAAAGAGTGTGAGAAGAAGTAATTAAAACCATACCACAATGCTGAAAAGGCTGTTCATTTCCCGCATGGCGGGAGGAGCAGCCTTTTCTTTTGTTATTCGGGGGGCTGTTTTTATTCGACCACAAATCTCCCCCTGTATATCACATCACCCTTCAGTTCGAACAGGTAGTATCCTTTTTCAAGGGATTTGCGTTCTATGATATACCTTGACTGTGTTATATCATGCTCAATCCGTTGTACCTTCCCGGAAAGATCCATGATATAAAGTGTATATGGTTTCTCCTCCGGGTTCGGGAAGCTAAGTATGGTTGAATATGTAAACGGATTCGGGAATACCCGTACCTGTCCCCCGAAGATTTCATCCATCCCTACTGTTTCATCAATATCCGTAACCGTTATGACAAAGACATTTTCAATGGAATTGTTGGCTTTATCAGTTGAACGGATCCTGATTGTATACGTTGTCCTGTTCTCATAATCGAAGCTTTCAATGGCAAGCAACAGATTACCCAGGAGGGTAAAACTGCTGTTGTCATCATCCCCGGAACCCGCAACCAGGTAATAGGAGTGGATATCATTGGTATCGGGATCTTCCGTTGAGAGAATCCCCACCATGGTTCCCGCCAGGTTGTTCTCTGCAATCAGATGATTGTCAAGACGAATGGTATCGGGAGGATTGGTGCCTGCCTTAAGCTTGTTGTCATCCATGTTGGACAAAGAGTGATGGTAAGGGCCTGTGCCGGCTTTTGTATTGCCGGTAGGCGTGCAGTCCCCTGGTTTCTGAACTCCCACACGGTAATAAAACGTCCCCTCACCGCCCGTGAGGTCGCTCCAGGTTGTGGTGCTGCTGGCCATGGAATGAAAGATGGAGAAATCATTCTCAGTTGTACTCCGCAAAATGTGGAAGGTACCATAGTTAAATCCGATATAATGGTCCCAGTCCAGCTGCGTAGCTCCCGTCTCCGGATTGCTGGTGGTCAGCAGATGAATGGTCTTGTGTGGAACACAAAGATCCAGTCCGGTTTCCCCACCTGAAGTGTCTGTCGCCGTTATCTTGTACCAGTATGCCTGTGCGGTCGGATCTGCTGAAGTATCTGTAATAACACTGAGATCGTCGTAGGGAACCACGCCGATCAGGTCATACAATCCCGCAATGACCCCTTCTCTGTACACATTATAGTTCAACAATTCAGCGCTGGTTTGCTTTTCCCAGACGATAAGATTCTTGCCCGTAACCGAGTCAACGGTAACCATGCATATCTCAGGTGCCACGAAGTATACCGCAGGATCTGTTTCAACCGTGCCGCAGACATTCGAAATCTCACAGTGGTAGGATCCTTCATTGCTGTAATCAATGGAAGGAAAGTCGAGTTCAGAATTTACCGCTCCCTGAATGGCAATGCCATTGAGATACCACTGGTAATTAATCGGCCGTGTCCCGGCCGCAAGGACCATCAGGGTCTGCATTGCCCCCTTGCGAACCCACTGGCTCTCAGGAGACAGCATAAGGTCAGGTGCTTCCTTCACGATCAGCATCACAGTCCCGCTGGAATACGTACCATAGGCATTCCTGATTACACAACGGTAGTTGCCTTCATTGGCCTGGATAAGACTGTCAATAACCAGGCTTGCCAGGTTGGCCCCGGGTATGTTTGCCCCTTCCTTCTGCCATTGATAATGCACCGTATCGCTTACTTCAATGCTGAAGACAGTCGTATCACCCGTACATTTGATCCCACCAATGGGCTGGGATATTATTACTGGTTCTGCCTTCTGGTTTTCTATCGCCCCGATATCTATTGTATTCAGGTTGATTCGCGGATTTCCAAGAATATCCGTAAACGGGAATATGACTCCGGCAAAATTGTTTGTCCCGGCATTGATGCACGGAGATATGGAAAATAACTGCCAGTCCCCAGGTACCGAAAAATATGCCCACCCGGCGTCTGCAGTGGGATTGACGAACCCGGGCCGGCCATCAATATTATTTCCGTGTTCAAGATTGGGCATGGTGGTGTCAACAAGTTGATCCAGGCCGCCTTCGACAAGGCAATTGTATATTTGTACCGGATCCGCGCTGCCGGAGATATTGTTATCAAGATTTCCGGAGAACACCGAATTCAGGATGGTTAGTTTGGCATCATTGAAATAAATCCCATAACCATTGTTATTGACAACGGTATTATTGACCATGATCAGTTCCTGCCCGCTAAATTCAATACCGCCACGTTCATTGTTTGCAATCACGTTATTCACCATCATGTAGGCTTTTGTATTGCTGGCAAAGACCTTGATACCCAGATCATTATTGGCAATGTAATTGTCCTTGATGATAAAATTGGACCACCATCCGAATATGCCGGCCACATATTCAGAACTGGTATTGTGTATTATGGTATTTCCTATGATCAGGGGACTGCCATAAGATGAGGCCACTGCACCCCTGCCGGCATGGTTATGGCTGAACAGGTTATGGGCAATCACAGGTGAACAGTATTCAACATGAACGCCTGCCCCTTTATACCCGGCACTGTCATACATAAATGTGGAATTGGATACCCTCAGTTTCGAAAAGTACCTCACTTCCAGGGCTCCCCCGCTGCCGGAAACATTTTTTGCATATTCAAGACGGCACACATCGATGATGGAACTGTCATTGTCAAACATGTTACCCCCGGAATTATTGATAAGGATACCGTCCCAGCCGATTGACCGCTGTGATACGGGAACCGTAAACAGGATGGTGTCACCCGGCGTACCTCTGGCGATCAGTGTACCGTACACGATCAATTCATAAAAACCCTGGAACTGTACCACTGTACCGGGATTGATCGTCAATGTGACATTGTCGTTGACCGTAACATCACCGGTAACCTTGACCGTATCGGCCAGCCAGTATTCATCCGAGCTGATGTTTCCGCCCGCGGTAATAACATCAATATGTGTTTCAGCGGCACCCTGGTCGACAATTGAATTACGAACTCTCTGGTTCCCATACACATCATTGTCCGGCAGGTTCAGCCCGGTCCCATCGGGATTGCCAGCATTTAAACAAGCGGATGTTATTTTAAGAGCCCAATTTACGCCGAGGCCATCTTCAAGATACCCGGGCCCTCCCGGAAGTGATTCAAACTCAGGATCCACATCGATGGTTTCAACAGCAATGCCGTTGAAAGGGGAACCGGTGAACGCAGCAATGCCCCCCTGCAGGTCGGAGTAATAGATATTGGGTATGGACAGGCTGGTTCCTATATGCACCTGTGAGGGTGCATTGGAATAGATGATGCAATTCTGAATTTCAGGGCTTGAACTTGTGAGGAAACAACCCCCTCCCTGACCAGACTGGTTGTAAGCGATGGTGTTATTGGTCATGATGGCGTTGGTATTGTTAAGATAGATCCCGCCGCCGGATGAAACTGCTGTATTGTTGACAATCAGGTTGTTGCTCATCCTCGGATAGGAGGTATTTGTGGCATAAAGGCCCCCTCCCCAACTGGTATTTGCGTAATTGTTTGAAATAATATTGTTAAGCGCTGTAAAAGTGGAAGACTCG
>JAUVKJ010000269.1 GCA_030592145.1 Bacteroides sp. | reverse complement strand
GGCTGCGATCTCATATCCTTTCGGAATGAGCGGTCCGGCTTCCCTGGCCTTCACCTTGAAATCCAGGAAATATTCCATACCCGGCTTTGCGAAGATCTTCGGAAGGACAAGTTTGAATATTTTCTCTTCCCCTGGTCCTATTTCCGGTTGTTTTACTGAACCTAAAGCGATCATCGCTCCACCCCCTTTCAGCTCCCATTTAATATTCACATGGCTCAGGTCAATAAAATCGTACATATTCCGGATCAGAATAATTCCCTGTCTCAGGTCAACCGGCTCTATCTGGACATACTGGTATACTTTTTTCACTTCCAGCAATCCGGGATGTATTTTCCGGTCAGGCCCTACCAGTCCGTTGATACAGAAGTTGCTGTCGCTGGGTACATCAGGCGGGCCATAATCGCCCCCGTATGCAAAATACTCCCTGCCTTTATCATCCACTTTTAAAAGACCCTGGTCGACCCAGTCCCAGATGGAGCCCCCCTGGAGTTGGTCATGAAATTCGATGGCATCCCAGTATTCCTGCAGGTTGCCGGTACTGTTGCCCATGGCATGTGCATATTCACACATGATAAGCGGCCGTTCCTGCTTTTCAGAAGCATATTTTTCTAAGTATGCGATACCCGGGTACATCGGGCAATAAATATCGGTATTATGCCTTAGCTCCGCTCTTTCGTAATGCACCGGGCGGGAGGCATCACGGGCATGGATCCACGCATAACAGGTATCGAAATTCACCCCGTCGCCGGCTTCATTGCCCATGGACCACATGATAACGCTCGGATGGTTTTTATCCCGTTCCACCACACTTATTACCCGGTCCAGATGCGCCTGCATGAACAAGGGATTGTTGCCTAGGGTTCTTTCCGGCCGGTAGCCCATTCCATGAGATTCAATATTGGCTTCATCGATGACATATAGTCCGTATTCATCGCAAAGCTCGTACCACCTGGAGTCATTCGGGTAATGGCTTGTCCTGACAGTGTTGATGTTATGCCGCTTCATCAGGGTGATATCACTGATCATGGATGCTTCACTTATCACGTGGCCTGTCACCGGGTCATGTTCATGCCTGTTCACCCCTTTGATGAGGATAGGTTTGCCATTCACGAGGAACAGCCCGTCTTTGACTTCAGCCGTCCTGAATCCTACCCTGCAGCTCAATGCCTCCATTACAAAGCCTTTCTTATCTTTCAGCATCAATATCAGGGTATACAGCCCGGGTGTTTCTGCGGTCCATTTTTTGGGATTCTCCAATGCAGATCCAAAGCTGATCGTCATTTCTCCGGATCTATCCATTTTTTTGACTCCCTGCTGAAACTCAAGCACTGTGGCTTCACCGTCAAGAAGCTTCACTTCAACGGTAAACGGCCCGGCTTTTTTATAACCGGCCAATTCCAGGTCGATACTAAAATCACCGTCCTGATAATCGTTGACCAGGCCTGCATGCACGAAATAATCCCTGATATGCACAGGAGGTGTTGCATACAGAAACACATCCCGTTCGATCCCACTGATGCGCCAGAAATCCTGGCACTCCAGGTAGGTTCCGTCCGACCAGCGGTAAACCTCCACAGCGAGCAGGTTTTTGCCTTCCCTGATATAAGAAGTGATATCAAACTCAGCGGGTGTTTTGCTGCCCTGGCTATATCCCACTTTTTTACCATTGACCCAAACATACATGGCGGATTTCACTGCACCGAAATGCAGGAACACCTCCCGGCTTTTCCAATCCCCAGGAATATTGAAAGTGGTGCGATAGGACCCTACCGGGTTATAATCATGAGGTATCGCGGGAGGATGCGGATCGTATGTAAACTCATAAGCATGGTTCACGTAAATTGGGACTCCGTAACCTTCAATTTCCCAGTTTGACGGCACCGGGATCTCATCCCACGAAGCATCATTAAATTCAGGCAGGTAAAAATCCTTTGGCCTGCTTTCCGGTTTTCTGACCCAGTTGAACTTCCAGTAACCATTCAGCAACAGGAAATAAGGTGATTCCTCCCTTACATTGTCCACTGCGCTACGCTCATCAGTGTATGGCAGCAGTGTACAATGTGGAGCTTCCTTATTGATCCCGGTGATTTCGGGGTTTTCCCAGTCGAAGATCTCCTGAGCGGCCAGGTTGTTTGTTATAAACAGAATCAAGAGAAATGCTGTGAATTGTTTCATTGTTTGGTGTTAATGTTTTATGGATATCAATATCATTGTCTTTTTTTACCGAAAAATAAATCCATCTTTCAGCGGATCATCAGGATCGAAATAAAAAGTACTTTTTCCGGTAATAAAAGCCTTTCCTGATACCTCGGGAATGACTGCTGGGTAAGAGCCGAAATCCGTTAACTCTCTCACCCTGACTTGCATAGTGGTTCCCAGGATGCTTTCAATAGCAATGGCCTCCCCTGCCTGCAATTCCTTTTTAGCATAATGCAATGCGGCCCTTGCACTGACGCCCGACCCGGTTGCCGAACGGTCCAGCTGTCCATCGGCAAATATGCAAACATTTCTGCTATGATGAGCCTGGTCGTGAGCAGGCCCGGTGAAAATGGTTCCGTATAAAAAACTGAGGTCTTCCTCAAATGGATGTTTAATGTTGAAATTACTCATAACGACATGCTTTATCCTGCGTCCGAGGTCAATGAGCCTGCCATGTTCTGCAGGGATCAACTGCAGTCCCAGGTCTTCAGCATGAACAACGGCATAAAAGGCTCCTCCATAAGCAATGTCAAAACGGACATTTCCGGTTCCCGGGACTGTAACTCTTTGATCTGACATCAAAACAAATGAAGGCACATTCAGAAAAGATACCTTCTTTACAATACTGTTTTCACGATATCCCCTGGAGAATATCTTTCCCGGAGGAGCATCAATAATGAGTTCGGGCGCCTTTCCCTCTTTTTCCACCAGCCCTGTATCCAATACCAGTTTGGTCAATGCAATAATAGCATGTCCGCACATGGTGCTGTAACCTTCATTATGCATAAAAAAAACGCCCAGGTCGGCACCTGGCGACAATGGTTCGGTAAGCACCGCTCCGTACATATCTGCATGCCCGCGTGGTTCCCACATGGTGGCGGTGCGGATATGATCGTAATGGTCTCTGAAGTACCGGCGTTTCTCAAGTATGGTCTTTCCTTTTATTTCAGGAAGGCCACCGGCAAACACCCGCAACGGTTCTCCCCCCGTATGCATTTCGGTCGCAGTTATCTTTTGCCAATTATCTGGTGGTTCCCATTCCCGGTTTTTAAGCATCTTCAGAGAGTTATATCAGAGATTCATTTTAGTACCCATTCCGGATTCAAGCGCTTTTTCGTATATCAGTTCTGACACTACCAGGTCGAACAGGGCCAT
>JAUVKJ010000076.1 GCA_030592145.1 Bacteroides sp. | reverse complement strand
CTTGTAAGATAGAATCGCTCTTACAGTTTCAGTAGGTTGTGCACCCTTTAACAGCCAGTCCAGAGATTTATCAAAATCCAGCTCAATAGTCGCAGGATTCGTATTGGGATTATAGATCCCGAGTTTTTCAATGAACTTGCCATCCCGTGGCGCTCTTTCGTCTGCAGCTACGATGTGATAGAATGCAAACTTCTTCCTACCGTGTCTCGCTAATCTTAATTTAACTGGCATAATCTCTTAATAGCTTATAATGCTCCTACTAATTTTGAGGTGCAAAGATAGACAATAATTCCATTCACAGAAGTGGATCACCTGTTTTTTTGGGAAGTACAGGGACGGCATTCCGAAACTTATAAAATAATTATTAACACCCTGATGTCCGCTGTTTCAATTTTATAACTTTGACAGGCGGGAAGCAACTTCCTGGCCAGTATTTAAAATCCTCATTCTCTGATTAGTACACAATGGACTTCACACATCTTCATGTTCATACCCAGTATTCCATCCTGGATGGGGCCTCCAGCATCCCGGTGCTGATGAAAAAGGCCAAAGAGGATGAAATGAAGGCCATCGCCATAACCGATCACGGCAATCTTTTCGGAGCCAAGGAATTCAGCAATGAGGCCAAAAATCATGGACTAAAGCCCATTATTGGATGCGAGGTTTATCTTGCGCGCCGGAGCCGGTTTGATAACACAACGAAGGAAGACAGGGGCGGATACCATGTGATCCTGCTGGCCAGGAACAAGACCGGGTACAAAAACCTGGTTAAGCTGGTTTCACTCGGATACATCGAAGGCCACTATTACAAACCACGTATCGACAAAGAAATCCTGAAGGAGTATCGTGAAGGGTTGATCGTCTCGACAGCCTGTCTCGGGGGAGATATTCCGTCCCGGATACTGAATGAGGATGAAAAAGGCCTGGAAGAATCCCTTGCCTTCTACACGGATACCTTCGGCGCTGATTTCTACCTGGAACTACAGCGCCACCCGACGGGTGATCCGGCATTTGACAATGATACTCTGGCAAAACAAAAAAAAGTCAATGAAAAGCTGGTACAGATCGCCCTTGAGAAAGGGATTAAATTCATCGCCACCAACGATGTGCATTTTGTCAACCAGGAGGATGCAGATGCGCATGACCGCCTGATCTGCCTGAATACCGGGAAGGACCTTGACGATCCCACCCGTCTGAAGTATACAAAGCAGGAATGGTTCAAGACAAAAGAGGAGATGGAGAAACTCTTTTCTGATTTGCCCCAGGCCCTTAGCACTACACAAGAGATCGTTGATAAAATTGAATCCTATGACCTGAACCATGATCCTGTCATGCCGGATTTCCCCATACCGGAAGAGTTCGGGAACGCAGACGACTACCTGCGCCACCTTACTTACAAGGGTGCGGAAGAAAGATACAAAGTGATCAGCGGTGAACTGAAGGAGCGGATCGATTATGAGCTGGAGGTGATTAAAAAGATGGGCTTCCCGGGATATTTTCTGATCGTGCAGGATTTCCTCAATGCGGCCCGCAGGATGAATGTGAGCGTGGGACCCGGACGTGGGAGTGCTGCAGGATCTGTTGTTGCCTACTGTAACCACATTACGGATATTGAACCAATAAAATACGGCCTGCTTTTCGAACGATTCCTGAATCCTGACAGGATCTCTATGCCGGATATTGATATCGATTTCGACGAGGATGGCCGGGATGAGGTTTTAAAATACGTGGTTGATAAATACGGAAAGGACAAAGTCGCCCACATCATCACATTCGGTACTATGGCAGCCAGGATGGCCATACGGGATGTGGCCCGGATCGAAAAACTCCCCCTCCCGGAGGCCGACAGACTGGCCAAGCTGGTCCCCGAACGGCCAGGCACTACTCTCAAAAAGGCATACAAGGAGGTCAAGGTACTGAACGATGTGAAATTACGGGGAACAGACCTCGCACGGCGCACCCTGCAGTATGCTGAAATCCTTGAGGGAAGCGTCAGGCATACCGGGCTTCATGCCTGCGGGGTCATCATCGGGAAAGAGAACCTGATCAACCTTATACCCATCTGCAAATCAAAGGATACCGACCTCTGGGTCACCCAGTTCGACGGGAAGCATGTCGAAGATGTCGGGATGCTGAAGATGGATTTCCTGGGACTCAAAACCCTTTCTATCATAAAGGATACCGTGGAACTGATTAAAGAATCCAGGGGTATCGATATTGAAATCAGCGAATTACCACTCGATGACAGAGAAACCTTTGAGCTTTACAGCCGGGGGGAGACGACGGGATTGTTCCAGTTTGAATCGGACGGAATGAAGCGCTACCTGCGCGAACTCAAACCCAACCGATTCGAGGACCTGATTGCCATGAACGCACTCTACCGTCCGGGTCCTATGGAATACATCCCCCGCTTCATCAACCGGAAGCACGGGAAGGAGGAGATAAAGTATGATCTTCCCGTTATGGAAAAACTGCTGAAAGATACTTACGGGATCACGGTTTACCAGGAACAGGTTATGCTTCTTTCACAGGAAATGGCAGGGTTCAGCGGGGGACAGGCAGACAGCCTCCGAAAAGCCATGGGTAAGAAGAAGCGTAAGATGATGGATGAGCTGAAGGAAAAATTCATGGAAGGCTGTACTGCCAACGGGATTCAGCTAAGGGCGGCCGACAAGGTCTGGAAGGACTGGGAGGCTTTTGCTGAATATGCCTTCAATAAATCTCACTCCACCTGTTATGCTCTTGTTTCATACCAGACTGGATGGCTGAAGGCACACTATCCCGCCGAGTTCATGGCTTCCGTCCTGAGCAGGAATATATCCGACATTAAGAAGATCACCCAGTTCATGCATGAATGCAAGAGGATGGGCTTGTCAGTACTGGGTCCGGATGTAAATGAAAGCCGAATTAAATTCGCTGTCAATGCGGATGGGGATATTCGCTTTGGCCTGGGGGCCATAAAGGGACTTGGAGAGTCGGCAGCTTCCAGGATCATCCAGGAAAGGAAAACGAACGGGGCCTATACTGATGTTTATTCCCTGGTGGAAAGGGCAGACCTGCAGGCGGTCAATAAAAAAAGCCTGGAAGCCCTGGCAGGATCGGGTGCCCTCGACAGCCTGGGAGAGATCAAGCGGGGACAGTATTACGGGCAGGATGCCAGGGGCATCAGCTTTATTGATCAGCTGATCCGGTACGGGCATAAATACCAGACCGACAAAAATACCTCCCAGCAATCGCTCTTTGGTGAATCCGGCGGTCTTGAGGTCACCAAGCCCGGTATCACCATCGAGGAAGAATGGCCGAAACTTGTCAAACTGGATATGGAAAAGGAATTAATCGGCATTTATTTATCGGCCCATCCCCTTGATACCTATAAGCTTGAAATCGAGCATTTTTGTACACACAGCCTTGCGGACCTTGATAACCTCAGCGTTATGAACGGGCAGGAAGTGATGATCGCCGGACTTGTAAAATCACACCAGCAAGCCTTCACGAAGAACAACAAACCCTATGGTACAACGATCATCGAGGATTACACCGATTCATTCAGGCTGGTGCTTTTCAACAAGGACTACATAAGTTTCCAGAATTATTTTACCCCAGGATATGCACTGTTGATCAGGGCCCTGGTACAACCCCGGCCATTCAACAATAATGCGTTCGATTTTGAACTAAAGATCAGGGAGATCAGGATGCTTGCTGATGTGCGTGAAGACATGGTTAAAAATCTGATCCTTACCCTGCCCCTGAACAGCATTAATGAACAGATGATCAACGAAATTGACAAATATACCGACCAGAAGCAGGGCTCGGCCAAGCTTAAAATCATGGTTCACGACCGGAAGGACAATATTCACATTGAAATGTTCTCGCGGAACAAGAGGATCAACCTCAGCGATGACCTGATTAAATACCTGCAGGAACAACCTGAAATAGATTTTAAATTAAATTAACAAATGGTTTGCTGAATAAGGCTTATTTTTGGCGAATCAAATTAGAACCAACATTATCCATTAATTCAAATCTACATTAAAATGGCACTTGAAATTACCGATCAGAATTTTGATGAAATCGTGCTCCAGTCAGACAAACCTGTGATCGTGGACTTCTGGGCAGAATGGTGTGGTCCATGCCGGATGGTGGGACCGATCGTTGAGGAAATAGGAAAGAATTATGCAGATAAGGCCCTGGTCGGCAAGCTTGACGTTGACAGCAATCCGGGTGTAACTGCAAGGTTCGGGATCCGTAATATCCCCACCGTTCTCTTTTTTAAAGACGGTGAAGTGGCTGACAAACAGGTAGGCGCAGTACCCAAGAGCAACCTTGTTAACAAACTTGAAGCATTATTCTAATCCCGTTTATGATCCATCGACGCGTCTCCGTTTTTTGCGCATCCAGCGCAAAGGTAAACGGCAGCTATCTTGAAGCAGCCGGTACCCTCGGGCAGATCCTTGCCGATGCAGGCATTGCTGCCAATTACGGGGGTGGTGCGACAGGATTGATGGGCAGGCTGGCAGACCGCATGATATCTGCAGGGGGATCCATCCGGGGGATCATCCCCCGGTTCATGGTCGAACAGGGCTGGAACCACCCTGATCTTGCAGATATGCTGGTCGTGAGAGATATGCACGAACGGAAAAAAAGCCTGGCAGAAAACATCGATGCTTTTATTGCCCTCCCCGGCGGTGTGGGCACACTGGAAGAACTCCTCGAGATGATCACCCTCAAGCAACTGGGGCAGGTGCTGGTCCCCATCATTATCGTCAACACCAATAATTTTTTCGATCCCTTCCTGGAAATGCTCGATCGAATGGTAAAGGAGCAGTTCATGCGGAAAGTACACCAGGATATATGGCAAGTAGTAGAGCAACCGGAAGAAGTCCTCGAAGCCATCCGCAATGCCCCCCGCTGGGACGGTTCTGCCATCAAGTACGCCCCCGCCTGACCCGGGAAAAAGCCCCACCGGAAAATATCTTTCTAAGCGGTATTATTCTCAATATTCCGGATCACACTATGGATTCGTTTTATTACTTTTTTATAATCGATTTTTGCCCAGTCTTTTAGCAATGGAATATATTTGGTGTCGCCAGATTCTTCAACCTTATCCAATAATAACAAAATCATTTCCCGGTTTCTATCTTTCAAATGAGTCATGAGAAAATGCTTTTGGCCGCCGGATAGTAATCTGTCAAATTCAGCCAATAGCTCATCTGTATAAGTTTCCATTTCGATTTCCCAGCCTTTACGAGTGTACATTAATAGCGGAAGGCGATAGTCATATTCAATATCCATATAACCGTTTAGAATTGTCCAATCTATTTTGGCGGTAATTTCCTCGATAGTATGATCATTAAAATGACCATATGCCGGGTTTTTGTCCAGACCTAATTCGAAGATCTTCTTGACTTTAGAGCCTTTTAAAACTTTTGCCAAAAGCGTTCTTCCCCCGCTCATAATTAAATCATCTGCCCCCCTCAGAATCCATTTGATTTCATCAAAAGACAGACGCTTAATTCCTTTGCAATTCAGACGAAACCCGACTTTATTGACTTTACTGCCCATAGCTGATTATCTCTTTCGGTATAACGCTATGGAACACTGGTTTTCAAGGAGCGCAGCAAGTTGAAAATCCTGTGCATCCATTTGTTATGCCTATAAAAGCTTTTCGGAGCCTGAATAAACCGTTTCCACTTTCAATACTGCTGCAGCATGACCTGGATGCTGTTTTGGATTGCATTTTTTCATATCCTCAAAAACATCACCTTCTTTGTGATATTCAATAGCCCCTTTAACCTGAAAAGACTTGTCTTCATTAGTAATAAAAAGAACAGAGCCTTTACTTCCTTCGAGAATATTGCTTCGTGTTTTGTCAAAAAAATTATCCGCAATTACTATTGCATCTTCATTGAATTTATTCACACAGGTTACATAGATAGCATTTGGGATTCCATTTTTATCGACAGTGGTAAATATGACAGGTCCCTTTCTTTCATCCCATGCTTTACTTACAGTCTCTGGTAATACTGACATTTGTTTCCTCCTTTTGTATAACATATTCTACTGCCAATATCGGCATTCCCATAAATATACAGCATATTATTCAGCCAGTCAAAAACTATTCGAAGTATAACGTTCAGACAGGGAGAGCGGTATATGTGGACTGGTAGACGGCTGGTTGTAAGTTAGACTATACACCTTAGATGTTTGGATGGGCAGTCTCAATTTCAGGCTGCGATTCTATTCATTTTTTCGTTTTCTTACCGGTGTTAACTTATAATCAGTCTGCTGAAGAAAAAGATTTGGATTTTCATCTTCATGGTTCGTATAATAAATATCTCCCCCGGATGTTATCCAACGAAACTTATAAGCTTCCGTATCTACCTCCACCTTACCGGTATGAGGATTAACATATTCTTCCTGTTCAGTCAGTACAAGAAAGTTGTCATTCATTATCTCTTCCCGATTAACAGTAGTCTTTTTAATTATCTCCTGGTCAATCTGTCGAATCTCATCATAAACTTTCATAACAATATTTGCACGTTCGCGTTGTCCTTGAGATTCCTTTAAAAACCACTTTTGATTAAACTGTACAGAAAATCGTATTATATCCACCACGGGGCGCCATTGATCAAAATTTTCAGATGGTGCACGAAATACCAAAGTGCGTGTATTTTTCCATGTTAATGCCGCCGGCATATCGATAATACCGGTTAGGATAATTTCCCGAAAATGTATGTTGTCCTCAACATATTCAAATATTCCGGCAGCAACATCACTTTTGTAAGACATGGATTGAAGACCAATTTGGGAAAGAAGCTGATTCGTGTAGCTTAAACCTTGATCAATTGCCTGCTTTTCTCCCGGAAGGCGTACAAGCTTCAATGTCTTCATATTACTAACCCTGGGATGCAAACCCGTAAATATTGCCGTCAAGAAGGTGGGGGCATCAACAATTTGTCGGATTTCCGCACCCTGGTAGTTGCTACCCACGGGGAAAAATCCGCCTCCTATCCCTGGGTGAGCATAGACAATGTCTGGCAGAATTCGAAATGAAATTGTTCCTTTTTTATCGCTTTTTAATGTTAGGTCGCATTTTGCCTCAATGGCGTTGAGCGGACCACCAGCCTGAAGCGCATCCAGGCGGAAAATTCCACCTTCCATTTGCCAGCCTTTAGGTACCAGGATAGAAAATGCACCTTCCTTTGGTTCATTTTTACGAATGAACGACAATCCCGATGAGTTGTTTGTATTGTCAAGGCATAATGTATTTATCGGTGATATCAAAAGTATAACCAGGGTAAAATGAACTTGTTTTTGATGCAGGAATTTCATTATTAAGATTTTCATTAAAATGATTTATGTTCTATTTCATATAGGTTGACCACATGCAGCACATCTGCTTTGAATCACCATTTTCCCGGTAATTCCGCCTGTGCTTATCATAGATTTCATAGTTGTATGTTGATTTATGTGTATTCATCTTAACGATGTCTCTGTGATAACGATTTAGTTCAGTT
>JAUVKJ010000018.1 GCA_030592145.1 Bacteroides sp. | reverse complement strand
GTACATCCTCATAATAGCGGATCGCCTCCTGAAGGTTGCTGACAGCGATCCCGATATGCTCAATATGGCTTGGCTTCATAGGTATTTATTTTAATACATGATTGCATCGTGCAGCACTTGCTGTATTTTTGTACGGACGTTCATTTCAACCAGTTTGGGACTATCCTGGTCTGGATGGATCTTATTAGACAGAAAAATATAGAGTATGCCGGTGTCCGGATCGGCCCACACCAGGGTACCCGTAAAACCGGAATGCCCGAAACTGCTTGGGGAAACACACTGGCAGGTGGGACCCTCCTTTTCATAATCCATCTCCGGCTTGTCAAATCCGATTCCCCTCCGGTTTCC
Source organism: Bacteroides sp. (assembly GCA_030592145.1). Lineage (GTDB taxonomy): Bacteria > Bacteroidota > Bacteroidia > Bacteroidales > SM23-62 > SM23-62. Next base: position 11,575 of record JAUVKJ010000018.1, on the reverse strand, counting down.
TTCCTCACAATGGAGGCAGGTATTGAACCGGTCTATAATGGTGTCAGCTATGTACTCAAGTCCCCCGTATTGTCCGCCGTTCAGGTACATCTGCATGATCTTGGCCAGGTCGTTGGCGTTGGAAAATATCCCCGCGTGCCCGGCCACTCCTCCCAGCATGGCAGCCCCGGGATCGTGTACATAGCCTCTCAGAAGCTGGCGCCTGAAAAACAGGTCATTCTCGGTGGGAATGATCTGCCCCGGAGGAAATCTTTCCAGGGGAAGAAAGCCTGTATAGCTTGCTCCCAGGGGACTATAGAATTGTTCCATGGTATATTCCTCCAGGGGCATACCGGTAAGCTTTTCTGCAATCGGATGCAGGAAATAATAGCCCAGGTCAGAATACATGTATTCCTTCTGTTCCTTTAATTCAGAATTGAGGATCCTGTGCATCAGGCTGTCCCGGTAGTTCTTATTCAGGTAAAGGCCTTCAGCCACATGGATGGGATACTGCGAAGAATATTCCCCGGCGTAGGCTCCATCAACGTATTTCAGGTTCTTGTTCAGAAAAATATGTCCGGCCAGGCGAAAAGGGTATTTGCTGGAAAGCCTCTTGCTTATCAGATCCTGGTCGGCATCCATAGGCTCTATGGTGGAATAATAAAAAGGTATCCAGGGAGTAAGTCCCGCCTGGTGAGTCATTACATCGGTGATCAGCAGTTCCCCCTTATCTGATGTATCAAGTCCGGGAAGATATTTTCCAAGCTTCTCGTTCACGTCAAACCGTCCCTGCTGGGTCAGCTGCATCAGAACCGGCAGGGTGGCAGCGATTTTAGTAATGGAGGCGACATCGTAAAGATCGTTCCACTTCACCGTATCCTTTCGGCCGTAAGTGTGGTAGCCGAAGGACTTATGGTAGAAAACCAGGCCGTGACGCGCGGCAAGAACCTGGCAACCGGGTGTTGCCTTGACCTGTATGGCATCCATGACCAGGGAATCGATCCTGTACATCAGCCTGGAATCTATACCGGCTTCTTCGGGCAGTCCGTACCTGAGCCGCAAGGCTTCCCCGGCAGATATTCCATCCCCGGCCTTGTACCTGTTTCCGCTTGATACCGGCAGCATACCCCGGGCAGGTATCCCTCCGAAGATCAGCTGGGCGCTGAGGCCCTGTACAAGCTCCTTGTCCTCGTAAGCCATCAACAACGCCTTTAACCGGTCGCCGAATTCGAATTTTGCGAGGCTGTAGGGACTGGCAAAAACCACTACGACGGATGGCTTTTGCGAAGTAAGCCTGTTCAGGAAAAGAATTGAATTTTCCCGGATCCCGAAATTTCCTGAGGCTCTTATGTCAGTATTATGCAATCCTGCGATCACCAGGTTAAAGGAATCAAGTTTTTCCAGGAGTTCCAGGTAAGAATCTGCAGGGGCTTCCCTGGAAATGTTGAAATGAACCGAAGGAAGGTACAGATCAATATACTTCTGGAAATCGTTAGGCCCGGTATCTCCGATCGCTACCGTGGCAATTCTCAGGGTGTCAAGCCGTTGCAGGGGCAGGATATCATCCGTGTTTTCAAGCAGGGTAAGGGATCCCTGGTAAAGCCCTGAACGGGTCATCCTGTACTTATTATCATTCAGTCTTTCATGCAGTCCGGATACTTTCAGCGGATGGACCAGGGCGGTCCAGTATTTGGCAGCAAGGATCTTCCTGCAGCTTTCCTCTACCCTTTCCCAGGTAAGGTTTCCCCGGCGAATCTCTTTTTTGATGGCAGAAATGCCTTTACCGACAGCAGTGGGGATGAGAAGAATGTCATTTCCTGCCTGGAAGGCAAGTGCTTCAAGTTCCCCCGGTGTTTGATGCATATCAGCCCCGGCCATATCGAGTGCATCACTTATGATCAGTCCCCTGTACCCCAGTTCCTCTTTCAGTATCCCCGTAACGATCTCGTATGAAAGCGAGGAAGCAAGATCCGGGGTGGAATCAAGTGCAGGGACTTCCAGGTGCGCAGTCATTATTCCGGTTACTCCCTGAAGGATGGCTTCCCGGAAGGGATGCATTTCCGTATTCCAGAGCCTTTCCCTCGTGTGCCGGATAAGCGGAAGAGTATGATGGGAATCTTTGTCCGTGTCACCATGCCCGGGAAAGTGTTTTGCAACGCAAAGCAACCTCCCATCCTGCATGCCCTGCATATAGGCGATGCCTTTCCGGCTTACATTTGTCACATCTTCTCCGAAAGACTTATTGTTTACATCCATCACCGGGGCAAGGTTCATGTTCACCCCTATCATCCTGAGTTGTTCTGCAACTTCCTGTCCCATCCGGTGGATCCCTTCCTCTTCCTGCAACGCTCCCAGCGTCATCTGCCGGGGATATGCGATGGTACTGTCGAGCCGGAATGCCGGTCCCCATTCCGCATCCTGGGCTACCAAAAGGGGCGTTTTTGCTTCCGCCTGGTAAAGGTTTATCAAATTGGCCTGCCGCAGGGGGCCCCCCTGAAAAAAGCAGAGTCCCCCGATATTATACTTCCTGATCAGCTTCAGGATGGATTCCGTATGTGTTCCGTCCTTGTCTGAATATGCCCTTACCATAAACAGCTGGGCGATCCGCTCATCCCTGCTCAGGGATTCATACACGGAGTCCACCCATTCCCCGCCTGCATCCAGAAAAGGAGGATCAATTCCATCAGCCATCCCTGCATGGGATGAAAAGTGGAAGCTGGAAGTGAATAGGGGACTCAGAATTGCCAGTGCAATTGGTATGATCTTTCTCAAAGGCTTCATTCGCTGTGATGTTCTCGTATTCCGGGACAAATATAATGGTTCTGTCGAGCCCTGAAAATACAATTTTCAACACAAACAGTGGGCATCCGATCAAATATTCCGGAATTAGATGCACCCATTTCGCGAGAAATCCTAATTTTGTTTACTGGCCAAGTAAGAGAATTTTGCATAAGAGTATTAGAAAAAAGGGGGCCTCTGCCCCGTTCATTTGCACAATTATTATCATTCTGCCGGAATGGTATTGCAATTACTGCATCCATTTGTTTACAATCTATAATTAACAATCCTATGAAAAAGTTATTTCAATTGGTACTGATTCTTTCCGGGCTCTCGCAATTTGCACTGCATGCCTCTGAAGAAGCCAGGCTTCTTCGATTCCCTGCCGTTTATGGCAACCAGATCGTATTTTCTAACGCAGGAGATCTGTTCAGTGTTGACAGTGATGGCGGAATCGCAAGGAAACTGACAAGCCATAATGGCTATGAAGTATTCCCCCGCTTTTCACCCGACGGCAGCATGATTGCCTTTACCGGCCAGTATGACGGGAATACCGAGGTGTTTGTAATTCCATCCAGGGGTGGTGCTCCCAAACGCCTGACCTATACTGCCACTCTTGGCAGGGATAATGTTTCCGACAGGATGGGGCCCAACAATATCGTAATGGACTGGACCCCTGACGGTAAGTACATTATCTACCGCTCCAGGAAACAGTCCTTCAACTCTTTTATCGGGCAGCTGTTCAGGGTTCCTGTTGAAGGGGGACTCAGTGAGGAGCTTCCTCTGCCCGCCGGCGGATTCTGTTCCTGGTCGCCGGATGGAAGCAAGCTTGCCTACAACCGTATATTCAGGGAATTCAGGACCTGGAAGTATTACCGCGGCGGAATGGCCGATGAGATATGGATCCATGACTTTTCCACCAAAACAACTGAAAAGATCACCGACAACATTGAGCAGGATATCATTCCAATGTGGGCGGGTGAAGAAATCTTCTTCCTTTCAGACCGCGACCGGTGCATGAATGTATTCGTTTACAATACATCCACCGGACAAACCAGTAAGGTGACCGACTTTACAGAATTCGATGTTAAATTCCCATCCCTGGGAAAAAACCAGATTGTATTTGAAAATGGAGGATACATATACAGGCTGGATGTCAAGACAAAGGAGTATGTGAAAGTCCCGGTTCAGATCGCGAACGATAATGCTTACAGCCGGACCGAACTCAAGGATGCAAGCGAGAACATTACAAGCGTTGATCTTTCACCCAATGGTGAGCGCGTACTGTTCGCTGCCCGGGGAGAGATCTTCACCCTGCCCTCCAAGCATGGTATCACGAGGAACCTTACGCAGAGCCCGGGGGCTCATGACCGTGTGGCCAGCTGGTCTCCCGACGGCAAATACATCGCCTGGTTCTCCGATGTGTCGGGCGAGTATGAACTCTACATACAGAAGCAGGACGGTTCGGAAAAACCCGTATCCCTGACACCCGGGTACAAATCCTACCTTTTTGATCTGAAATGGTCGCCCGACAGTAAAATGATCCTTTTCAGCGACCGGAAGATGCGCCTCCAGGTGGTGGATGTTGCAAGCAAAAAGATCAGTCTGGTAAAAGAATCCGTAAGCACGGAACTGAATGATTTTGACTGGTCGCCTGACAGTAAATGGATCGCCTTTTTTGAAAATGACAAAAACGGATTCGGCGTGATCCACCTTTACAACATAGAGTCCGGAAAGTTCTACCCGGTAACCGACAACTGGTATGAATCAGGAAGTCCGAGGTTCTCCCCCGACGGTAAATATCTCTATTTCACCTCCAGCAGGGATTTTAGTCCCACATTCTCAAATATCGAATTAACCATTGCCTATACAAATATGGAAAAGGTCTATCTTGTAACCCTTGCAAAAGACAGCCCATCACCCTTTGCCCTTGAAAACGATGAAGTAAAGGCTGATGTAGAATCGGAGGAAGATAATAACGATAAGGAAGATAAAAAAGATAAAAAAGATGAAGAGGAAGAGAAGGTGACAAAGATTGATGTTGAGGGACTGAATTCCAGGATCATATCCCTTCCCGTCAAGGCCATGAACTACGGGAACCTTCATGCCTCGAATGACAAAGTGTATTATATTGCAGCATCTGCAAACGGCGGATCCATGACAGCCAGGGTTTTTAACCTGAAAACCAAGAAGGAAGCCGAACTGGGCAGCAAAATGCTGTTTACGATTTCCGCAAATCACAAAAAGATGATCGTTCGCCAGAACGGCAAATATGCCGTAATTGATCTTCCTGAAGGCAAGGTGGATATGAAGAAAACTGTTGATCTCACGGGAATGCAGGTCCTGACTGATTACCAGCAGGAATGGAAGCAGATCTACGATGAAAGCTGGAGGCAGATGCGTGATTTCTTTTATGTGGAAAACATGCACGGGTTGGACTGGAAAGCCATGCACGACAAATACGATGTACTGGTACCCCATGTCAACCACAGGAATGATCTTACCTATGTGATTGGGGAGTTGATCGGGGAATTATCCATCGGACATGCCTATGTGAATTCACCTGCTGACCTTCCCGGGGCGGATCGTATCAAGACCGGACTACTGGGTGCAAAGCTTTCCAAACATACTTCCGGATACTTCAGGGTTGATGAGATACTGGAAGGTGCCAACTGGAGCAGCAGCCTTCGTTCTCCCCTGACAGAAGTGGGAGTGAATGTTAATGCAGGCGACTACATCCTGGCCGTTAACGGGAAGCCAACCAAAGATATGCCCGATGTTTATGCTGCCCTGGTCAATACCGCCGGAAAAACGGTAAAGCTGACCATAAATTCCAAAGCCTCTGTTGAGGACGCCCATGATGAGCTTGTCAAACCCATCGCGGATGAATCACAGCTGTATTATTATAACTGGGTCCGGGGTAATATTAAAAAGGTCAACGAAGCGACCGGTGGACAGATCGGGTATATCCATATTCCGGATATGGGTGTCGGGGGACTCAATGAATTTGCAAAATACTACTATCCTCAGCTACGGAACAAAAAGGGAATGATCATTGATGACAGGGGTAATGGAGGGGGATTTGTATCGCGTATCATCGTTGAAAGGCTTCGACGGGAACTGTCCTTCGTGTTCTCATTTCGCGGAAGGCAGGATGGAAATTCCGTTCCTGACGGAATGGTATATGGTCCGAAGGTTCTGCTTATGAACTATGCTTCCGCATCGGACGGGGACCTCTTTCCCTACCAGTTCAAAAAGAATAAACTGGGAACAACCATCGGAACCCGCACCTGGGGCGGTGTGGTCGGAATTCGGGGCACTCTTCCGTTCATCGACGGGGGTATCCTGATGAGGCCTGAATCCGGCTCTTATTCAGCCACGGAAAGCAAGTGGATCATCGAGGGCCACGGGGTGGAACCCGATATATATATCGACAACGATCCGGCAAAAGAGTATGCCGGGGAGGATGAACAGCTTAACAAAGCCATCGATGTGATCATGGGGCAACTCGACCAGTACAGTCCCCCGCCACCAACACCTCCGGACCCGGATAAAAGCGGAAAATAAGCGTATACCCTTCGGTCTGATGCATCCTTAGTATGAAATATTCACGTGATTTGCAAAATAATCACGTGATAAATGTCGAATTATGTACGTGGTTAAGAGTTGTCGTAATCGGACAGACTATTGTTGAGGGGTGTGGAATCTTATTTACTGCCTTTTCAGTTCCAGTTCTGTAAAATCGAAGTCCGGGTTCGGGATATCTACAACAAGTTCAGATATATTTCCCTGATCATCAAGGTAGAATTTTACGGTTCCCTGCGGAAAGGAAGGCATATCTCTCAGGCGGATCAGGAAGGTATCTTTTGTAAAAGGTTCAAGGTCTCCGATCAACCTTTGTGCCGGAAGAAAATCAAGTACAAGACTTCCTTTGTCGAGGCTAAGCTCCACATCCCCGTAAAGATCGCCGCCATAAATACCGCAATATTTCCTGAGTTTCCTGCTGGGTTTAAGGGAGCGATCGGCAGATGCCAGGTATTCCTCCCAGTCCTTCTCTATTCGCTGCAGTCCCATAATTGAATTTTCCAGGTAAATCGCTGACCAGTCATAACTCTTCCCCTGGTAATACTGGTCGAGGATATAATATTCGAGAGCCAGGGTCAGGGCATTGATGCTGTTGGTCAGGATGACAAATCCGAAGTTCTCCTCCGGTACCATGACCACTCGTGTCAGCATGCCATCCGAACCCCCTTCGTGCCCGATGACCTTCCAGCCGTGATAATCACAGAGCTTCCATCCCAGTCCGTATCCATTAAAATGCATGGAGGGCCAGAACCGGCGGTTACCAATATCCAAAGGCCGGGCTGTATGCATCTTTCTGGTCTCCCACAGGTTCCCGCTGCTGACCATTTGTTCCCCGTTCCATTGTCCCATATTCAACTGGAAACGCACCCACCTGGACAGATCCATGGCGCTTGAATTCAAAGCCCCTGCAGGTGCAACATTGTCCCATCCCATATAGGACAGAACATGAGTTTTTTCATCCAGTATGTCAACATGGTGGGGCATGGCAACATTGGGATCATCCTGAAAATTTTCCAGATGCAGGTAAGTCCGGTTCATCCCGAGTGGCCGGAGCAATTTTGCGTGGATATATTGACCCCAGCTCATTTCGCTGACGACGGGAATAATTTCTCCGGCAGCCAGGAACATCAGGTTTGAATAACCAAAATGGTACCTGAAACTGTAAGCAGGCCGGAGGTACTGTGCTCTGCGGATCACTTCGGCCCTGGAATACCCGGTTTCAAACCAGATGAGGTCACCGCTGAAGGTTTTCAACCCGCTCCGGTGTCATAAAAGATCCCGTATCCGTATCTCATTGCTCACCCATGTTTCATACAGCGTGAAATCAGGCAGGTAGTTACGTACCGGATCATCCCATGCAATTTTTCCTTCATCATTCAGGATGGCCAGGGCCGTGGATGTGAAACCCTTTGTAATGGATGCAATACTGAAAATGGTATACTCATCAACCTCAGCCGGTTTGCCGTATTCCCTGTATCCGTATCCCCGTGCAAAAACGACGCTGTCATCCTTAACAATGGCAATTGAGAGTCCGGGGACCTGCCATTCCACTCGTGCTTTTTCAAGGTACTTATCCATTTTATCCAGGTCCAGCTCACCGATGCCCTGGGCTGTTCCAAAAGCATGCAGGAACAATAGAAATCCTAAAATCGGCAGGGTCCTGTAATAATATTTCATGCCGTGACGCATAATGTAGCTTATTTCTCAAGGATTTTCAACTCGGTACGCCGGTTTTGCGCTTTTCCCTCCTCTGTTTCATTCGAGGCAACCGGCAGGTTCATCCCATAACCTTTATGCCTGATCCTGTTCCTGGGTATTCCGGTTGACACAAGGTATTTCATAACCTCCTCCGCCCTCCTGCCTGAAAGTGTAGTATTATGGGAAGCAGTCCCCATATTGTCCGTATGCCCGCCGATCTCTATTGCAAGCGTGGGATTCGTTTCCAGGAGGGTAACTACTTTGTCAAGTTCCACTATTGACCTGGCGTCCAGTGCAAAGGAATCGGTTTTGTAAAATACATTCCGAAGGGTGATCTTCTCTCCCACCTTAATGGGCTTAAGCGCAATATCCATAAAGAAGGGCCTGTTCCTTTCGTATACCTTATCAAAGGAAAAGTACTCCGAATGGAAAAGATAAGACGGCCGGGAAACATTCAGTGCGTAATCGGCATCCACCGGGATCACCACCAGGAACTCCCCGCTACCCGGGTCTGAACTGGAGCTGATCACGGTTCTGGAGGTTTCCAGGTCGATTAATTCAAATTTTGCCTCAAGTGGACGTGCCGTTTCGGCATCATAAACCTTCCCTTTCATATAGGATACCCTGGTTGGCCGGGCATCCATATAGAGCGGAAAGGCAAATATATCCTGTCCCTTACCACTGAGACGGTTGGATGAAAAGTAGGCCATATCCGCACCGGGATTAACAATCAGACCCTGCTCGGCATTATGTGTATTGATTGGGTAGCCCAGGTTGACAGGCTTTGACCAGGTACTGTCCGAGGTTTTCCGGGCAAGGAATATATCATACCCCCCCATGCCTGGCCAGCCTGTTGAGCTGAAATATAGAGTCTTGTTGTCGGGATGGATGAAGGGAGACTGGTCAAATCCTTCCGTATTAATGTTTTCTCCCATGTTTACCGGTTCGCCCCAGCTGCCATCTTCATTACGGACAGACATCCAGAGATCGTATTTTCCGAGTCCCCCCGGACGATCTGAACTGAAATAGAGTATTCTGCCGTCTGACGAAAGTGCAGGTTGCTTCTCGCTGTATTTGCTGCTGATGGGCATACCGATGTTTTTTGGAATCGTCCATACACCATTCCGGTTCTCTGAAAAATACAAGTCGCACAGACCGTAACCGTCGCTGCGCATACAGCCGGTAAACACCATCAGTAAACCATTGCCGGAAATGGACTGGGCTCCCTCATTATCACCGGTATTAGGCGGTGAGCCTACATTTTTTGCCAGCTTCCAGTCCCCATCCTCAAACCTGCTGTAATACAGGTCTTCCTGCCGGTTTCCGTGGAAGGCCGGATTGTTAACATCTATCGGCAGAAGCATGGTGAACACAAGCATTTTCTCATCGGCTGAAAGGCTGGGCCAGTATTCGTCATACTGTGTGTTGATATTGGGTCCAAGGTTCCTGGGCTCGAAAGGAACAGGGTTTTCTATACCACGGAGACCGATATCGCAGGAAGCATGCGATTTCAGGGCTGCCTCCCTCAGTTTCGGATTGGTGCCGCCAAGTGCCAGAAACAGCTCAAAGTGGATCCTGGCATCACGATACAGTCCAAGGGCAAGTTCATTCTCCCCCAGGAAAAAGAGCACATTGGGAAAAAAAAGCGGATCGACCTCAACCGCCTGCCGGTAAGCTTTAACCGATTCTTCCAGTTTACCTGCATCCGTCTGAACCTGTCCCAGTAAAAGCCAGGCTTCAACGAACTCAGGGTCTGTTTCAGCTGCCTCCATTAATTCCAATGCGGCATTCTGATAATCTTTCAGGATGTAATACCGCTTGGCAGTTTCGAACCTGGCTATAGCTCTTTTGTTACTGGTGGTATATTCTTCCTGTGCATTCAGGAAAAGGGAAAAGAAAATAATAACCGAGACGAAGATTGTCCTCATATACCAAAACTAATAAAAGCATCCAGTATTCCAATACTTAAACTATTGGACTTTATACGTCCAGGTGCAAAATCTTTGCCGAAACCATCAGATGCGGATGGTAAAATTACGTATGGTTATTAACCAAATATCAGGCATAAATTGTACTTTTCGGCTTCAAAATTAATGATGATGATAAAAACAGGCGTCGGTCTTGCATCTTACGGAATGTCCGGACAGGTGTTCCATGCCCCACTATTGCATGTAAATCCCGGCTTTGAGATAATTTCCATTCTTGAACGCAGCAAAAACCTTTCGGCAGGCCGATACCCGGATGTACAGGTCGTCAGGACCTATGAAGAACTCCTTGTGGATGACAGGATCGCTTTGATCATTGTCAACACACCCGATCCACTGCACTATGACCTGGCCCGGCAGGCCCTGCTGGCAGGCAAACATGTTGTGACAGAAAAACCTTTTGTACAGAACAGTGTTAGGGGACAGGAACTGATCGATCTTGCAGTAAGGCAGGGTCGATTGCTCAGTGTTTTTCAGAACCGGCGCTGGGACGGAGACTTCCTTACCATCCGGAAGATCCTGGAAGAGGGACTGCTAGGCCGGCTGGTTGAATACGAAGCCCATTTTGACAGGTTCCGGAACATAATCCAGGAAGATACCTGGAAGGAGGATCCTGCCTCCGGTACCAGTATACTTTTTAACCTCGGATCCCATCTTATCGACCAGGCCATTGTTTTATTTGGAAAACCGGAACATGTGTACGCAGATATCCGTTTACTCCGGAACGGGGGACAGATCGATGATGCCTTCACACTCCTGATGGGCTATCCCGGTATTAAGGTCACGCTCAAGGCCAGTTACCTGGTAAAGGAACCTGGTCCCAGGTTTTATCTTCACGGAACAAAGGGCTCCTACCTGAAATACGGCATCGACCCGCAGGAAGAGGCATTAAAAAACGGGGAATGGCCTCTTGGGGACAACTGGGGAAGGGAACCCGAACCGGACTGGGGAGTGTTGAACACGGAAGCCGGGGGTAAACAGTTCAGGGGTAAATACAAAACCCTGCCCGGCCGGTACGGGTCTTATTATGAAGACATTCACAGGTCTATTACGAAAGACACAAAGCCGGCCGTCACAGCTGAACAGGCCAACCTTGTTATCCGGGTCATTGAAGCAGCCCGGGAAAGCCATGAAACGGGAAGGAGAATACCGGTATAGGTGCCGCAGACGGACCCTTTATTTTTGCAGACGAACGTCCTCATTTTGACGTTAGCCTTCAGCCAGAAACAGATCTTCTATTTACTGATAAACTCATCGAACCGGGCCTCCAGTTGTTCAACGCTGGCATGTGACCCGGATGTAATATACAGCCGGTGCCTGAACACAATGGACTCACCGGGCATAAGCTTTACAGAGACGGGTTCCGCGCTTTCATCGAAAACCGTTCCGCCAAGGTTATTGATTGAAAACAATCCGTAACCCCTTGCATGCCAGTACGATGGAAATCCAGGATTCCCCGGGTGGTCAAAGATTGCGATTGTAATATCCTCTTCGCCAATATTTGATGAAAGGCTTGTCCACCTGGCTCTCTTCCCCCACACTTCCTTCCC
>JAUVKJ010000125.1 GCA_030592145.1 Bacteroides sp. | reverse complement strand
CCCGTCAAGGATATAATCATCCATCCACACGGAATCGGACACCACAAAGGAACTATCCATGATGTAGTGTTTAAGATCATCCTTCACGATATTCTTGAACGATAACATGCCGTTTCTCTGAACTGTCAGGCTGCCGGCTCTTTTGGGCATATACCGGTAATAAACAGGTGTACCGTAGTTGTCCAGGATCAGCATATATGCCGGGAATTTTGTTTTAACCGGCCGGCTGGTTAAAAACAAGTAGCCCTCATCCGGTGAGTTGGAAACAGAAATTTTATATTCCGGATAGTTGCCGGGCAGAACCAGGGCCTGGCTGCCTGCTGTTTGAAAGGGAAAGTATAAAACAAGGATCAGGGCAACAAAAAGGATATACTTTAGTTTCATTCTGCTAAGATAGATTTTAGATTACTTAAGATTTAATGATGGTATTAACTAAATAGCAAAATAAACAATTTGAAAGATAAATTGTGCATAAAAAACTAAAAACTTCAAAGGGTATCCGGTATGGGGAATATGGATTTTATATACATCTTTATGGAGCAAACTTCAAATCGCCATGGCAAAACGAAAAGACATCAAGAAAGTACTGATCATTGGTTCAGGGCCCATCATCATCGGGCAGGCCTGTGAATTTGATTATTCGGGAACGCAGGCATGCAAGGCATTGCGTTCTCTTGGGTACAAAATTATACTGGTTAACTCCAACCCGGCCACCATCATGACAGATCCGGAGATGGCTGATGTAACCTATATCGAACCCCTTAATGAATATGCACTGACAGAGATCATCAAGAAAGAAAGGCCCGACGCGCTGCTTCCCAACCTCGGGGGACAAACCGCCCTGAATCTTTCCCTTTCCCTTGCCCGGAAAGGGATACTTGAAAAATACGGGGTGGAAGTGATCGGGGTGAACATCGATGCCATTGAAAGAGGGGAAGACCGGACCGCCTTTAAGGAAACAATGACGAAGCTGGGGATTGAAACACCCCGGAGCAAGGCGGTGAATATCGTCGAAGATGCGGAAAAGGTGGCGGAAGAACTGGGATACCCGGTGGTGATCCGGCCCGCCTATACCATGGGCGGCACTGGCGGGGGACTGGTATTCAACATCGAGGAACTAAAGAATATTGCCAGCAAAGGTTTGTCGGCAAGCCTGATCAACCAGGTACTGGTGGAAGAGTCTGTACTGGGATGGGAAGAACTGGAACTGGAAGTGGTAAGGGACGCTAAAAACCAGATGATCACTGTCTGCTTTATTGAAAATGTGGATGCCATGGGAGTACATACAGGAGATTCCTTTTGCACAGCACCCATGTTAACCATCGATCCCGAACTTCAGAAACGCCTGCAAAAGTATTCCTATGATATTGTGGAAGCCATCGAGGTGATCGGGGGAACCAATATTCAGTTCGCACATGATCCCGAAACCGGGAAGGTCGTGGTCATCGAGATCAATCCCCGCACCTCCCGTTCCTCTGCACTCGCGTCAAAGGCGACAGGATTCCCGATCGCGCTGATCTCATCCCTGCTTGCCGGGGGACTAACAATGGATGAAATTCCTTACTGGCGTGACGGAACACTCGAAAAATATACACCATCGGGAGATTACGTGGTGGTGAAATTCGCCCGGTGGGCTTTTGAGAAGTTCGAGGGACTGGAAGATAAGCTCGGCACCCAGATGCAGGCGGTGGGAGAAGTCATGAGTATCGGTAAAACCTATAAGGAAGGCCTGCAGAAAGCGATCCGTTCACTGGAAATAGGACGTTACGGGCTCGGATTTGCAGAGGATTTCAATAAGAAATCGCTGGATGAACTGATGACCCTGCTAAAGCATCCCTCAAGCGAAAGACAGTTCATCATGTATGAAGCATTGCGGAAAGGTGCAGAGATCGACGTACTCTACCGTAAAACCTATATCAAACCCTGGTTTATCTTGCAAATGAAGGAACTGGTGGAACTGGAAGAGAAAATACTCTCATACAAAGGAAAAACCCTTCCGGATGAATTGTTCATACAGGCCAAGAAAGACGGGTTTGCAGATAAATACCTGTCCCAACTCCTGGGAATCCCTGAAAAGGAGATCAGGGATAAACGAATCTCCCTGGGTATGGAACAGGCATGGGAAGCGGTACCGGTAAGCGGTGTTGAAAATGCGGCCTATTACTTTTCTACCTATAATGCACCCAACCAGGTAAAAGTGAGTGACAAAAAGAAGATCATGGTGCTGGGCGGGGGACCGAACCGGATCGGGCAGGGAATCGAATTTGATTATTGCTGCGTACATGCAGCTTTCACCATACGCAAAGCAGGGTACGAATCCATCATGGTGAACTGCAATCCTGAAACCGTTTCCACCGACTATGACACCTCCGACAAATTGTATTTTGAACCGCTAACCTGTGAGGATGTACTGAGCATTTACCATAAGGAGAAGCCGGAAGGGGTGATCATACAGTTCGGGGGACAAACACCGCTGAACCTGGCCGGTGAGCTGGCGGAAGCAGGAGTGAAAATTTTAGGCACTTCGCCCGATACGATCGACCTGGCGGAGGACCGTGACCGTTTCCGCCGGATCATGGAGAAACTGGGGGTTCCACAGCCGGAATCCGGGATGACCAGTAACATGGACGAAGCCCTCGATATTGCTGCCAGGATCGGGTATCCCCTGATGGTAAGGCCTTCGTACGTCCTGGGCGGAAGGGCCATGAAGATCATCCTTGACGAAGAGGAACTCATTCAATACGTGGGTGCTGCCGCAGATGTATCCCCCGACAGGCCCCTGCTGATCGATAAATTCCTGGAAGATGCCATCGAGGCGGAAGCGGATGCCATATCCGACGGTGTCGATGCATTCGTCCCTGCTGTCATGCAACATATTGAATATGCAGGTATCCATTCCGGGGATTCTGCCTGTGTGATCCCTTCCGTCATCATTCCGAAAGAGCACAAGAAAACCATCTATGAATACACCAGGAAGATCGCGATTGAACTCAAAGTGGTCGGACTGATGAATATCCAGTATGCGATCTATGATGACACGGTATACATACTGGAAGCCAATCCGAGGGCTTCCCGGACCGTCCCCCTGGTCTCAAAGGTCTGCAATATTTCCATGGCCAGGATTGCCACGCAGATACTGCTGGGTCAAAAGCTGTCCGATTTCAACCTGAAAAACAAAACCATTAAGCATTTCGGGGTAAAGGAAGCCGTTTTTCCCTTTAATATGTTTCCCGAAGTGGATCCCCTTCTGGGACCGGAAATGCGTTCGACAGGGGAAGTCCTGGGCCTTTCCGAAACGTATGGCATGGCCTTTTACAAATCGCAGGAGGCAACCCAGACCTGCCTGCCGGTTGAAGGAACCGTACTGATCACGATCGCCGACAGGGATAAGGAAAAGATCATCGAGACGGCCCGGAACTTCCAGGATATGCAGTTCAGGATACTTGCCACGATGGGAACACAGCGTTTCCTGGCAGAAAACGGGATCGACGCCGAATCCATTTTAAAGGTTTACGAGGGGAGGCCCAACATCGCGGATGCCATCAAGAACGGGGAAATAAACCTGGTCATCAATACCCCCGCCGGCAAACTCAGCGAATGGGATGATTCCTATATCCGGAAAAGCGCTATCAAATACAAGGTAGCCTACATCACGACTACATCGGCCGCACTGGCTTCCACCAAAGGCATCAAAGACCGGAGGAACGGGAAATATAATGTGAAATCCCTGCAGGAATATCACCGGGAGATAGAAGAATAATTCTAAAGTCAGTACCTGTTTTCATCGAATACATACACCTGTTATCGTATCAAAGAAATACATTTTACGAATATCAAAATAAAGATTGATCCTGCTTCCTTTCATTATTTCAGCATCTGGTTTAAGCCTGGAAATTATTTGCTGGTCCTGTAATTGAATATAGGCATATATTTCATGTCCAAGTTTTTCAATAAACTTTATTTGGCAACTTAATGCAACGAAGTCTTTTTCACTTCCATTAATCTGATTATGAATATCTTCTGATCGAATTCCAAGGACAACTTCTTTTTCGACGTGATTTATTAACGGATGATCTGACGGAAGATTGACCTTAAATAGTTGAGAATTATCTGTAAAAAGTATTCCATTATTGCTGTTTATCACCTTCCCTTGTATAAGGTTCATCGGGGGAGTCCCGATAAAACCTGCCACAAATATATTAGAAGGATTTGCATACAGATTCGATGGAGTATCAATTTGTTGTATTACACCTTTATCTATTAAAACAATCCTGTCACCAAGTGTCATGGCTTCAACCTGGTCGTGTGTAACATATACTACAGTTGCATTAAGTCTTTTATGTAGTTTTGCGATTTCAATTCGCATCTGGACTCTTAAATTTGCATCCAGATTACTAAGAGGTTCATCAAACAGAAATACTTTCGGATCGCGGACTATAGCCCGGCCTATTGCAACCCGTTGATTTTGTCCGCCTGACATTGCCTTTGGTTTTCTGTCCAGAAGTTCTTCAATTTCTAAAATACCTGCTGCTTTCATAACTCTTGCCTTAATGGACTTCTTATCCACTTTCTTGATTTTGAGTCCAAAAGCAAGATTTTCATAGGCTGTCATATGAGGATATAAGGCATAATTCTGGAATACAATAGCTATATCCCTGTCTTTAGGGGGAAGATTGTTAACGAGTTTATTATCGATAAACAGCTTGCCTTCGCTTATTTCTTCAAGTCCCGCAATCATCCTCAGAATAGTTGATTTTCCACATCCCGAAGGACCCACCAAAACCACGAATTCCTTGTCTTTTATTTCAAAATTTATATCCTTTACCGCCTTATCTTTTTTGTTGTAGATCTTTGAAACATTTTCAAACCTGATTTCTGCCATGTTACCAATAGTTATTTAAGATTAAGTCCAAAATCCGATTTTGGGATATGAGTAATTCTTGTACAAAGGTCAAGTTCACCTGATGCAATTATAAAGTTGTCCTCCATTTCAACAATTCCCGTAGTGAATACGACGTCTTCGATATATATAATATCTCTTAACTCACTTGTGAGATAAGGATTTGCTTCCAGCAATGGTTTTTTCATTTCAAGGTGTACTATCTTTTGAGGGTTATTTTCATCCAATATCGCCCAATAGGTCCTGTAAATCCCAACTTCGCCTTTATTTTCCACACCATGAAACAACACCAGCCATCCCTTTGTAGTTAATATTGGTTGGGCGCCTCCACCCAGTTTGAGGATTTGGCCAGCTTTCTTTTCAGGCCTGATAAGTGGTTCATCCAATGGCTTCCAGTGGAAAAGATCGGGAGATTGTGCAAGATTAATTGAAGGGCCAGGGTTGAAATTACTATCCGGAGGTGTTGCAAAATACGAACTGCCCAAAGGCCTGGTAAGAGCAAAGAACTTGTTATCTATTGTTCCTTCAAACAAAAGCATGTCTTTATTCTGGTGGTCAAGGATTATCCCCTCCAGGTGATAATTAATCCCGTCATCAGAGGTATACAAGGTTGTGGATTGTCTTTCGGAACTAACGGAACAACTTGTCATATAATATTTACCCCTGATACAGGATATACGCGGGTCCTCAATTCCATATTCCTGATATCCTTTTTGCGGAACAATAATTTTGTCATAATGAATATTGATGATATTTCCTCCGTCTTCGGATAATTCAACAGGTAACAGCCAGGATGATGATGTCAGGGCAGATACAGGATTTGGCAAGAATTCTTTTAACGAAATTTTCCTTGGGTCTGAAGTGTCAACCTGGTCCAATTTGTAATCATCAAGAATGTATCCTTTTTTTTCATCCCACCGGATTGCATTGATTAT
>JAUVKJ010000113.1 GCA_030592145.1 Bacteroides sp. | reverse complement strand
GTCCGCGGGGATAAGATTACAGTCAGCGGAAAAACAAAATTATATTCAGATCTGCTGGAGATCGATCCTGTCAGCAGCGTGGATGTTGTATCCTCTGGTAATCCCCTTCCGGAACCCACCGTGATCACACCGGACCAGATGGATGCCAGTTATGAGGGACAGCTGATCCAGTTCAATAACGTATCCTTTGTTAATGCATCCGGCACCTTTGCGGGAGACAAAAACTATATAGTTAACTACCAGGGAAAGCAGGGAGAAGTAAGGATCTACCGGGATTCGCCCATTGTCGGGTCGGTTGTTCCCACGGGTACGGTGAACCTTACAGGGATCTGTTCCAGGTATAAGTCAACCTTCCAGATGCTTCCCCGCGACCTGGACGATATCGAGCAGACCAGTCCGATTTTCTTTACCGGGGTGCCGGCATTATCAAATCTTTCCCAGACCGGTTTCGACCTTAACTGGGAGACCAATATCAAGGGAAGCACGGAAATCCTTTATGGAAATACACCTGCACTGGAAAAAGGTCATGACTCGGTTCCGGGCGATACCAGCAATCACAGGATCTCTCTCACCGGAGCCACCCCTTCAGAACTCTTTTATGTCAGTATCTTTTCGGTTTCAGGAGAGGATACCGCCATGCTTGATCCAAAAATCTATATCACCCGGTCCAATTCAAGCGGGAATATTAATGTGTACTTTAACAGGGAGGTAGATACCTCAGTTTCAACCGGTGTGGATGCCCTGCGTGTTTACAGGGCCCTGGATGATACCCTGATCAACCACATAAACAGGGCACAGGAAAGCATTGATTTCACAATCTATAACTTTAATCTTGTTGAGGTGTCTGATATCACGGCTGCACTGAACGCAGCCCATTCACGTGGAGTTACGGTGCGGGTCATACATGACGGAACCGCCAACAACACAGGTTTCGCCAACCTTGATCCCGCCATCGGCAAGATCATCAGTCCTCCGAGTAATTACCCTGTCATCGGGATCATGCATAATAAATTCGTTGTTTTTGATGCCAATGCCAGCGACTCCAATGTGCCTGTTGTATGGACCGGTTCAACCAATTTTACGGACGGACAGGTAAATAAAGATCCGAACTCCGTGATCCTATTGCAGGATCAGAGCCTTGCCATAGCCTATACACTTGAATTTAACGAGATGTTTGGCTCCGGCGGGGCACAGCCCGACCAGGGAAAAGCTCTTTTCGGGGCATCAAAGATGGATAATACGCCACATGAATTTATCATCGGGGGAAGGCAGGTGGAATGCTACTTTAGTCCCTCTGACAACGTCCACGCAAAGATCAAGGAGACCCTGAACCTGGCAAAGAAGGATATCTCGGTTGCCACCATGCTGATCACCAAATCGGATATCGGTTATATTCTTGAGGATCAACACGAAGCCGGATTGGCCGTCAGGGTCCTGGTTAACACCAAATCAAATTGCTCAAGCACCGTGGTCAGCACCCTGGAAGGCTCACTTGGCAACATGTTCCTCGAAACATCCGAAACAGGGATCATGCACCATAAATACATGCTGATTGACCGTACCGGCCAGGAACCCGTCCTCTGGGTGGGCTGCCATAACTGGAGCACTGCTGCCGATGTAAGGAACGATGAGAACACCCTTGTCATCCATGATGCCACCCTGGTAAATATCTATTACCAGGAATTTTTTGAACGGTTTTCAAACAGCGGGGGGTCTGTGGGACTTCAACTCCGGGAATTCAACGAGTCTGCCTGGCAGGTGTATCCGAATCCCGCCAGGGATCATCTCCGGATCCTGTACACAGGATCTTCACCAATTGAGGCTGCACTTGAAATCTACAGGCTGAACGGGCAGCGCATGATGAGTAGCGTACGGGTGATGTCTCCCGGTGTGAACTCCCTGGTGCTTCCCCCTGAGATCTCCCGGGGTATGTACATCCTCCAGATCAGGTCCGGCATGCAGGTGGAGACCATTAAACTAATGGTTGAATAGCAGCCAGGCTACTCATACCTCAAGGCGTCTGCCGGGTTTTTCAGGGCCACCGCAACGGTCTGGAAGCTGATGGTGACCAGGGAGATGATCAGGGCAAATGCAAAGGACAGCAGGAAAGGGGCAAAACCCATATCGATCCGGTATGCAAAATCATTCAGCCAATTCCGGGTAAAATAGAAAGATACGGGCCATGCGAGCAGGGTTGCAATGACGATGAGGATTACGGTCTCCCTGGAGATCAGACGTACAACCTGCAGGGCGCTTGCCCCCATCGCTTTCCGGATACCGATCTCCTTTGTCCGCTGCTCCGTTGTAAACGCGGTCAGTCCCAATAAACCCAGGGAAGCCACCAAAATAGCCAGGATGGAAAACACCATAAATATGACCCTGGTACGTTTCTCCTGCTCATATTTTGATGCAAAATCATCGTCAAGGAAAAAATACTGGAATGGCTGGTCATGGGTGAATTCCGCCCAGACATTTTCAACCTGTTTCAGGGTTCCCTGCATATTCTGTGCTTCCAGCCGCATCGTCAGGTAGGGCACCCAGTTCCAGTCCGCCGGCCTGCACCGGATCATGTATGGCCGGATCTCTGTATGCAGTGAGGCAATATGAAAATCGTTCATTACTCTTACGACGGGCATCCGGTTTATTTCAATGGCGTCCTCGCCTGGCTGGATGAACCTTGTTTTCAGTGGATTTTTAATCCCAAAATTCCTGACAGTTGCCTCGTTGATAATTATATTGCTGCTGTCTGATGCATATTTCCTACTAAGGAACCTCCCTTCCGAAATCGTCAGTCCATAGGTTTCGGGGAAATCATAATCCGCCCAGTTCACCTCCAGAAGGAAGGTTTGCCCGAGCGGCCTTTCTTCCATCATGAAGCCGTTGTAATTATTGGTATGTCCGGGTACCATGGTGGAAGATGCCGAGGATATTACACCGGGGATCTTCGAGATCTCCTGTTTAAAGGTTTCCACCCTTTCGTGTCCGACAACACTGAAACGCTGAAGCACCACGAGCTGGTCCTTGTAAAACCCGAGTTCCTTGTTGACAAGATAGTTTAGTTGCCTGCTGATAACCAGGGTGCTTAATATGATGAAGATGGAGATCCCGAACTGAAAGATCACCAGGATACTGCGCAGTTTACTGCTCCTTGTCCCCGCTTCCAGCTTACCTGTCAGCACGGCTACCGGCCTGAATGAAGCAAGGAAAAAGGCCGGGTAGGAACCGGCCATCAATCCGACCAACAGGGCAAAACCAAGAAGTGCGGGAATCCTGTACCAGTCTGAAAAATAATTGACAGAAAGGGCTACCCGGGTCTGATTCTGAAAAACCGGCAAAACGAGCTCAACGATCAGAAGTGCCAGTACCAGGGCGATCACAACCATAATGAATGACTCCGCAAGAAACTGCCAGACCAGTTGTCCCTTTGTCGAACCCACCACCTTTCTCAAACCGACCTCCCTTGCCCTCCCGGCAGAACGGGCAGTGGACAGGTTCAGAAAATTGATACAGGCAATGATGATTATGAAGAGTGCGATCAGCGAGAAAATATAGACGTATTTCTTATCGCTCGAAGGCCTCATGTCATGTTCAATATCTGTATTGAAATGAATGTCAGGCAGGGGCTGTGATTTGAGCCGGTAATAGTTTCCGGCGGCTTCCCAGTCCTCCAGGCTGACCCCGATGAATTGTTTGATCTCCGGGCCCACATATTTCCGGGCGATCGGATCAAACTTTTCATCCAGTTTTTCCAGATCCATTTCCTCATCGAGCAGAAGATAAGTGAAAATATTATTACTGGTCCACTGCGTCCGGTCAGCATTCCGGTTACTCTGGAAGTCCACCACAAAATCACAAAAGATGTGACTGTTATCCGGGATGTTTTTCATGACCCCGGTTATCCGGTAATCGACACTGTCTGTAAATACATTAAGTGTCCTGCCCATGGGATTTTCGTCACCGAAATATTTTTTAGCCATCTTCTCCGATATCACCATGGAACGGGGCTCGGTAAGCACCGTGGAAGGGTCTCCGCTGACAAGGGGAAAGGTGAAAATCTCGAAAAAGCCGGAGTCAGCCCAGTAAAAATCATCCTCAAGAAAGGTCCTGTCTCCTTGCCGGATAAGTACATTATCGTTTGTCTCAATGCGGCAATAATTGACCACCTCGGGGATCTCATCCAGGAAAATGGGTCCGGTAGGCACGGCAGTATACGCACCGGAGATCTTTGATTCAGCCAGTTGCCCGTTAATCCAGACCCGGACGATCCGGTCGGCATTTTCATGGAAATTATCGAAGCTGCTCTCATAAATAATAAAGAGTGTGATTAATATGCTGCAGGCAATCCCGGTGGCCAGTCCCAATACATTGATCAGGGCATAGGCTCTCTGCCGTATAATATTGCGGATGGCAACTTTTAAAAAACTTCTGAACATTGATTGTTAAAAATGGGGTTATTAATTAGACGATAGTCATAAAGGATTGTTACAAATAATTTACTCGTATTGCAAAGCCTCCACAGGGTTAGCCCGGGCCGATCGCATTGCCTGATAGACAACCGTGATCAGGGCGATGGCAAGGGCCAGTATGGCTGCAAGAAAGAACAGCCAGGCTTCAATATCAATATGATATGAAAATTTCCCAAGCCAGAGTTTCATCCCCAGGTAGGCCACCGGGAATGCGATCAGGTTGGCCCATACCACCCATTTCGTGAACTGGGTGGATAACATAAGCGTAATATTGGGCATGGAGGCTCCCATGGCTTTCCGTATCCCGATCTCCCTGGTCTTCTGCTCGGCTGTATGGGATGCCATTCCGAACAGTCCAAGGGTGGCAATAAAAATGGCCAGGAAAGAAAAAATGGTGAATATCTGGGCCGTTGTCTCCTCCTCATCGTAGAGGGCATTCAGGTAGCTGTCAAGGAAATAATAATCAAATGGTTCATCCCTGACAAACTTTTTCCATGCCATCCGGATGTATTCCAGGGTTTCATCCATTTCTTCTCCCGAGATCCTGACTGAGAGGTACTGGGGATGTGCTTTTTTGTGCATCAGTCCGATCGCCAGTGGTTTGATCTCATGGCGCAGCGATTCAAAATGGTAATCTTTTACAACGCCCTTTATCGTATACTCCATTTCACTTCCCATGACACTTATCCCTGAAACCTTCATTCCGACAGGATTCTTAACCCCCATCTCCCTTGCAGCTGTCTCATTGATCAGAATGGAACTGTAACAGGTACTGTCATCACGTTTGTAGAATTCTCCCGATACTACATGCATCTGCATGGTACTTAGAAAATCGAAGTCGGCTACCATGGGACGAAAATAGACCAGCCGTCCACCATCCAGTGTATCAACCCGGAAGGGAAACTGTTCAAATGTCCTCCCCGGAAGAGCCACAGATACAGCTGCTGAATTGATTCGGGGATGTTTCAGCAATACTTTCTTAAACTCTTCGCTCTTATCCTGTAAGGCATAAGCCCGCTGAACCACGACAATATTGTTCCGGTTAAATCCGAGATTCGTTTCCCTGAAAAACCTTACCTGCTGGTGAATGATCATGCTTGAGATGAACAGGATGATGGATACGGTGAACTGTGACAGTACAAGAAAACCCCTTAACCGGGTACTGTACGTTCCCTCAAAACTCCTTCCTCTCAGGATATTCAGGACCTTGAAAGAAGAGAGGTAAAAGGCAGGATAGCTGCCTGAAAAAACACCCAGGAGAAAAGCTCCAAGAAGGAAGATTGGAAGCAGGTACAGTTTGTCAAGATAGAAAATATCAAGGTCCTTGCCCGTATACGAATTAAACGGACGAAGCAATAACTCCAGCACCACAAATGACAGGAAAAGAGCAACAAAACTGAAAATGACGGATTCCGAGAGGAACTGTATACTGATCTGCCACCGGGTGGCGCCGACAACTTTCCGTAATGCCACTTCTTTCGACCTGGCTGCCGATTTTGCAGTCGCCAGGTTCATGAAGTTCACGCAGGCTATGACCAGGATCAGCGGGGCAATAATAATGAAAACAAAGATGTAAACCTTGTCTGTACCCGCTTCAAATTCCCCTTCCTCCTTTGAGTTCAGATGGATCTCTGAAAGAGGCTGCAGGTAAAACCCGTATTGATCGTCATCGGTGAATGATTTTGCATTTTCTCCCAGGTAGGAATTCAGAT
>JAUVKJ010000004.1 GCA_030592145.1 Bacteroides sp. | reverse complement strand
ACAAAAGCGCTGGTTCCTGAATAGTCAGGGGGCCTTAACCCGGAGGCTACCATAAGCAGCCTGGACAGATATATCTCCGAGTTATCAATGAAACGGTCTACCATACCACTGAAATTTTCAGTACCAAGTGACCTGTTATACGTATTTTTGAGAAGGATCTCTCTCAATTGTCTCCCCATATTAGCGCTTGAAATATCCCAGGCGATTTTTTTGTAAAGGCTGAAAGGCAGACGGAACAGCAGGAATCCTGCCAGGGTATATCCTGCCAGGTAAAATTTTTTCTCAATGAGGAGATAAAACAGGATCACGCCAAGTGCTACGATCCCGATATTCCGGGTTATAGACATCAGGAAAAGTATCCCTCCAACGAGTACAACAATCCACCATTTTTTAATGATAAGCTTAAAATGATCTTCAGTCTCCAGGTAATGCCTGATCACCATATAGAACAGGGCCGACTGCAGGAAAAGGTACATCGCCTCGGTATATGTCTGGCTTCCGAAATAGAGTAATTCAGCACATACCGACATTAAAAGCAGGGAGATCACCAGGACGGTGGACGGGATCCTCTTGCGGAAAGTATGATAGAAAAATACCTGGGAACCAAGGAGAAAAAGGTAGGAGGTAAATTTGAGGGCAAATAGCTTAAAACCGACTATGGCCATGATCCAGCTAAGGAAAATTGGATAAAAAGGTCCATGCCAGCCGGGCCACTCTTCTTTGTTGAGGAATTTTTTTGCACCTTCAATGTAGAAGGAATCGTCTCCTCCTTCACTGATACGGAGTTCAAACAAATAGAATCCGAGGATTGCCGTCAGCAAAATGCTTAACGAAAAAAACAGCGACAGATGCTTTTCCAGAAATGCATCAAGTATAGGGAGGAATGCTTTTTGGGTCCCGGGGGACACTTTTTTCCTGGTCATGAAATGAGATTGGTTTTGTCAGGACAAATTTTATCAATATCGCTAACATATCAAAAAAAAATCCATTTCAATACTTAAATTTTATTCCCTTGATTTTATTTATCTTTATCGCCCTAATTCCGTTCGCTCTGATATGAAAGAAAAACTCATCGCTTACTATAACCAGGTTGCCCCCAAACGCGATAAGTACAAGAGAAGGAACCGTTTATACTACAAGACCATTTATAAGTATTATGCCTTTACCATTCCTGAAAACAGCAAAGTTGTTGAGATTGGCTGTGGTACGGGAGACCTGTTGTACAGGGTAAAACCGTCTATGGGCCTCGGGATTGACTTTTCGGAGGAAATGATCAGGCTTGCCCGGGAAAAATATCCACAGTTGGTATTTATGGTGAAAGATGCAGAGGACATGGACCTGAAGGAAACCTTTGACTATATCATCGTATCCGACCTGCTGAGCAGCCTGCATGATGTTCAGGCGGTTCTTAAAAACATCCGCAAACTTTGCCACGATAACACCAGGGTGGTTTTTTCAAGTTTTAATTATATCTGGGAACCCTTCCTTAAATTCGGCGAGATGCTCCGGGTTCGTCAGAAGCAGCCCCTGCAGAACTGGCTGTCGGTCAAAGATATTGAAAACCTGCTGTACCTTGAAGGGTTTGAAATGGTAAAGCTTGAGAGAAAATTACTGATCCCCAAATACATACCCATCCTGGGTTTTCTTTTTAACCGGATCTTAGCCAATCTGCCCGGTCTCAGCAGCCTGGACCTGATCAATTTCCTGATGGCAAAGCCAATGGTTCATGAAAGGAAGGATTACTCAGTTTCGATCGTGGTACCCGCCCGGAACGAAAAAGGAAATATTGAGAACGCCATTCTCCGCACGCCAAAATTCGGGACCCATCAGCAGTTTATTTTTGTGGAAGGGAACTCCAAAGACAATACCTATGAGGAAATGCTCAGGGTACAGGAGAAATATAAGGACCAGGATATACTGGTTTTCCGTCAGAGCGGGAAGGGGAAGGGAAATGCTGTTCGGGAAGGATTTGACCGGGCCACGGGAGATGTATTAATGATTCTGGATGCTGACCTTACCACCCCGCCCGAGGATATGCCTAAGTTTTACGATGCCATTGCCGGGGGAAGGGGCGAATTCATCAACGGTTGCAGGCTTGTGTATCCCATGGAAAAGCAGGCTATGCGGTTTCTCAATTACCTTGGGAATAAATTTTTCGGATGGCTTTTCAGCTATTTACTCGGACAGCGGATGAAAGACACCCTCTGCGGTACCAAAGTGCTGTTCAGGTTTGATTACGATAAGATACAGGCCAACCGGGATTATTTCGGAGAATTCGATCCCTTCGGTGATTTTGATCTCCTGTTTGGGGCCGCCAAGCTGAATCTTAAGATCACAGAGATCATCGTCCGTTACCGGGACCGTGAATACGGATCAACCCAGATAAGCAGGTTCAGACATGGATGGCTTCTGATTAAAATGAGTTTTTTTGCAGCCGGCAAAATCAAGTTTATTTAATTAGAAATGACAGGTACGGAAGAAGATAAGCGATTGCAGAACGAGATTGAACACGGGAAATACCTGATCGAACACGGGGCTGGCGAAACCTGGAACTGGGAATCCCCGGCAGGGAAACTACGCTGGAAAAGACGTGTGGGAATGCTTAAGAATAAGCTTGAAGCAGGCTCAAAGGTACTCGAGCTGGGCTGCGGAACCGGGTATTTTACACGCGAACTGGTTGATACGGGAGCCCATATCATTGCCATCGATATTTCCTCCGACCTGCTCGAAGAAGCCCGTAAAGAGGTAAAAGCATCCAATATCGAGTTCATGGTAGATAATGCCTACAAAATGAGCTTCCCGGACGATTCCTTTGACCATGTGGTAGGCAGCTCTGTCCTTCATCACCTGGAGATACATAAAGCCCTTTCCGAAATGTACAGGGTGCTAAGACCAGGCGGACATATTACATTTACCGAACCCAACATGATGAATCCCCAGATCGCCCTTCAAAAGAATATCTCTTCCATAAAGCAAAGGATGGGAGATTCTCCCGACGAAACGGCATTCTTCAAATGGCAAATAAAGCGCCTTCTGCGGAAGGCGGGTTTTACCTCCATCCGGGTCATCCCTTTTGATTTCCTTCACCCGGCAGTTCCCCCGGCCCTGATCAAAACGGTATCATGGATAGGGAATGCCGCCGAAAAAACACCCCTGCTCCGGGGTATTGCCGGCTCACTCTATATTACAGCCGGAAAGTAGGGAACCTTCATTTCACTGGACTGAATAGCTTGACAGGCATGATATTATGCATGCTTTCAACTCAGGTTCTTTTCGATGGGCTGATATTATTGACCCTCACCAGTATCTTCAATATTTTTTTCAGCATCCTGCTTCTCTGCAGGAATTGTTATTTGGGCTGTAAAATTAATTTTTCAGGTTCCGCCTGTTTTCACAAGATGGAGAATCCTTTTTTGGTCAACATTAATTGTTTCACCGAGATGCTTACCTGTCCATTTAATATCATGGTACATATGGAGGAATCGAATGTATCATATTAAAACAAAACTCACTATCCTTCTTAAATGCCACTATATATTAGTTGCGTTTAAGATATTCAATTTGTATTTTTATGAAATAAATTTCAAATGAATGTCAAGATTTGAAAAGCTGTTGTCAAGGTTCTCATCCCGACCAAAAGATTTCAATTATTATGAATTAAGAAAAGTGTTGAGTGGCTTGGGTTATACAGAGCAGCAGGGAGCAGGTTCGAGAGTGGTTTTTTTCAATGAGCAATTAAAGCATAACATGAAGCTTCATAAACCACATCCCGGGAATATTTTAAAGAGATATCAAATTGATTTTGTAATTGATGAGTTGAAATCTAATGATTTGTTATGAAAGATGTAATTACATATAAGGGGTTTGTCGGTTCGGTTCACTTTTCTTCTGAGGACAGAGTATTTTATGGAAAGATTGAAGGAGTAAATTATTTGGTGACATTTGAGGGTGAAACTTTTGATGAGCTTGAAGATGGCTTCAAGTATATGGTTGATGAGCATATCAAGGATTGTAAAAACAATGATGTTCCGGTGGAAAAATCCTATAAAGGAAACCTGAATATCCGGTTATCACCAGAGCTTCATAAAAAGGCAGTACACAATGCCACCCTAAAGGGCATCTCTTTAAATCAATACATAAATGATGCAATTAAGAAAGAATTATCATCTTCTGATACTGCAACTAGGTAATGTATTAACCCTTGTAACATGTTAATTGCTTGTAAACGATTTCATATTCTATATTTATGTTATATACAACTCTTATTGCGAATATAAAATATATTCTATTCTTATTATATGTTATTTATAACGCTATATTAGATCATATATTTTTTATTTTCCTATTATGTGTTATATTTATATAGAAATTATATTAAGATGAGGTTTTTAGAATTTAAAAATAGTATATATGACTTTGGTGTCTTTTCAACGAATGAAATCATAAAGAAATTCCCAAAATTTGATAGAAGAAGACTTTCGGAATGGCAAGACAAAAAACTTATTGTAAAAATCAGAAACAAATGGTATTGTTTCCCTGAATATCTGAATAATGATAAGTTTCTTTGGTTAATTGCAAATAAAATTCATTCACCCTCTTATGTTAGCCTTGAAACAGCTTTGTCTTGGTATCAAATAATACCGGAAGGTGTTTTTTCTTCTTCTTCAATTACAACAAATAGACCAAGGCAATATAATACCGTATACGGTAGCTTCTATTATAATTCAATAAAGCCAAAACTATTTTTTGGATATACACTACATGAAATCAATTCCAAAACAGATACAAATCAAACGAATAATCAAAATTTACATCAGATTAGAATTGCGGAAATGGAAAAAGCAATACTTGATTATTTCTACATAAACACACAATACAATACAGAAAAGGATATTTTGGAGTTAAGATTTAATGCTAATGTATTGCATGATGAATTAGAAAAACCAAAACTGTATGATTACTTAGAAAAATTTGAGAACAAAACCTGGAAAGAAGAATATTTACACTATTTAAGATTGCTCAATTATGATCTCCTTCAAGGAAATTCAAAAGTCATATTCCGATGGAATAAACCAAAGTAAATTTCATCAGGCAATGCTGAAAGAATATTTTCAATTCAAAATGCTTGAAATTATCTTTAACAGTTAATGGGCAAGTAATTTAGTTTTTCTTGGAGGAACTAATTTAAGAATCATCCATAATATTAACAGGTTCTCAGAAGACATTGATTTCGATGTAAAAGGTGAATACACAGACCAATCTCATGAAGATCTATGTGTTACAATTTGTAAAGAACTTGAAAAAGAAGGGTATGATATTGAAATAGATAAGGACAGGACCAAAAGGAATCCGAACCATACAGCTTTTACAAGATTTATAAATTTCCCCGGACTTTTGAAAAAAATGGGACTGCATGATGACCCAAACAAAAAGTTCTTAATTAAAATTGATGCAGAAGCCCATAAATTTGGTGACTTCAGATATGAGCCGGAAATAGTTTTAATTAACAAATTTGAGGTATTTACTTCAGTTAATGCAACACCAGCATCTATCATTTTTTCAACAAAACTATGTTCAATTTTGGAGAGATCAAAGGGCCGGGACTTTTATGATATCATCACTTTAGCAGGATTACATAATGCAAATGAAGATTATATTGCTAAACGGTTTGAATTTGGACAACTAAAAGAAGAATACTTTGGACCTGTTCATTTACAAGAAAAAGTACTAACTGCAATAGCAGATATTAACTGGAATGATAAGGTGAAGGATCTTGAACGGTTTTTGTTTGACAACAAAGAAGCAAAGAAACTTCAACTATTTAATAGTTGGGTTTCTGATAAGTTATTCTTTAAAGCCTTTGGCTTGACTTATGAAAACAGGATAATCATAGATACTAGTTTAAAGAACATCATTAAACTAAGACTTAATCATCAAAACCCAAGGTATGAAATTTCAATTCGGGTCAATGGTACTAAAAAAATCATACTAAAAAGCAATCGTACTTGTCATGATGTGAAGGCAGGATTTAAAAGCACTACAGGTAGTAAAAGCTTAAAGAATCTGAAAGGAATAATAGATTATGAACTTGATTATACAGACAAAACAAAAAGTATTTTTTGTCTGGAACTTAATGATAATAGCTCTGAACCTGTTAATATGGAAGTTCAATTTGTGCAAAATTAGCTTTCACATGTGAGGCTCCGACCAAATTTGAATTGTTTCCTGACAGAATTGAAATCGCATTAGCGGGTGGACTCCCCATCAAAAATGATGAGGAGTCCTTCGTAATAGCGGGGGTAAGATTGCTCAGCCTGCGGCTTCGCGGTCTTTAATTTGGGGCGCTTTACAACGTAAAAAGCCTTGATTTGCTTCGCTCATATCATGCTTTTTTATTCCTGTCCCTTATGAAAGCTTGCTTTCAGCGGTCCAGAAATAAAAAACCCGGTACTTCGTACCAGGCTTTTTGTTGTAGCGGGGGTAAGACTCGAACTTACGACCTTTGGGTTATGAGCCCAACGAGCTACCAACTGCTCCACCCCGCAATATTTCAGAGTGCAAATGTACATTAAGAAATCGGATTCTCAAAAAGCCAGGTTTTTTTAACAATGCTTTAATAGCAGCGGTCGCAGAGAGATTGCCGGGAAGAATGGATGGCCTGCCATAAACGTAAGGTGATATATCTCATCATTAGTAACTTGTAATGTGCATAATTTTTAGTTTGTTTTGTGCAACATATGCGTCAAATTCTTATCACCGGCATAATCCTTTTTTGTTCACTGTACGGTAAA
The DNA here is from genome assembly GCA_030592145.1 of Bacteroides sp. Taxonomy (GTDB): domain Bacteria; phylum Bacteroidota; class Bacteroidia; order Bacteroidales; family SM23-62; genus SM23-62. The sequence continues at coordinate 11,052 of JAUVKJ010000004.1, read as the reverse complement.
TCCGTGGATTGGACACCTCCCGCCAGGGGAGTTCTGGATCTGCGAGACTATGAATTCAACGAACAATCATATATCAAGCTAAACGGAGAATGGGAATTTTACTGGGAATCTTTTGTCTCACCGGATATTTTTAAATCCTCCAATCCACCGGAACCCACCCTGTACGTGGAAGTCCCGGGATACTGGATCGACTACAGCAATGAAGAATTTTCCTTTCCCGGAACCGGTTTTGCCACCTATCGTCTTAGTATCCTGTTACCCGCGGGGTTCAATGATGAGATAGGGTTCGATATCCCGGTCTTAGATGATGCATTTACCTTGTTTCTGAATGGAGAGGAGGTCTGGTCAAACGGGAAGCCGGGGACTTCAAAAGATTTGAGTAAAGCCGGGTACAAGCCCGGGATATTGATCTACAGACCTGGTTCGGACACCCTCCAGGTCCTTGTTCATATTTCCAACTTTCATCACCGCAGGGGGGGCTTCTGGAAATCCATGCAGATTGGCTTTCCATCAAGAATTACCAATATTGAGAATGGATACCGTCTGACAGGATTCATCTCACTGGGAGTATTGCTGGCATTCTCCCTGTTTTTCTTTTTCTTTTATCTTTTCTACAGGAAGAATATAATAGTTCTTACTTTCTCACTTGTCCTGGCCGGTGTGTTCATACGGATGATGAATACGGATCTGTACCCGGTCAATTATGTCATGGATGTTTCATGGGACTGGATCATAAGGTTTGAATATCTAGGGTCTTTCCTGGCTTTTGGGGCCGGCCTCTGGTATTTCTATCGCCTGTTTCCTGCAAGGTATATGTTATGGATCACCCGGATTAATACTCTCTTTGTGATTATTGCAGCCCTTGTGATCCTGTTCTTCAGGGTCAGGGTATTTGCTTTTACCATGCTATATTTCCAGCCGGCTGTATTGCTGCTGCTGCTGTATTATCTTATAGCCTGTGCGGGAAGCATTTACAAGGGAAACAGGGAGAATGTATTCTTTCTTGCAGGTTTGATCATTTTTATCGCCGCCCTGTCAAACGATATCATGGTTGCAAATTCAATAACGGCTATTTCAAAGAGTTACATCATTCATTTTGCGGTACAGGTGTTTGTCTTTATCCAGGCGATCCTGATCATCCGGACCTGGATCAAAGCTTTCACCGATAGGGAGAAGCTGATGGATGAAATAGCGTATATTAATAAAAACCTGGAAGTACTGGTGGATGAAAGAACCCTGGAATTGAACAAAAGAAACAAAGAGATCCAGAAAAAGAACAGGCACATTGAGGCGAGGAATAAAGAGTTAAAGGATGCCCTGGATTTCAAGAACAGGGTTTTCTCAATCATTGCACATGATCTGAAGAGCCCGGTTGCCAGCCTGGTCCAGAATTCGGTATTGCTTGATTATGATCTTTCACAGGAACAAAACAGAAAGTTAATTATCTCTTTCCGTGAATTAAGCAGCTCGGCGCTGGATTTGATTGATAACCTGTTGTACTGGGGAAGAAGCCAGGGGAACCAGGTCAGTTTCAATCCGGAGATATTTGACGTAAAAGAAGTGATTGAGGAAGTATTTAAACTGTTAGGAGAAATGGCAAAACAGAAATCCATCAGTCTTGAATGGGAGGATAAGGGAAAAACCGCTGTTTTTGCAGATAAGAAATTACTGGAAATTGTATGCCGGAACCTGGTGTCTAATGCCATTAAATTTACGGAGAGAGGAGGGAAGGTAAGTGTTCATGCCGGCACACAACCCGGAAACGGGAAGCTGGTTCTCAGGTTTCAGGACAACGGGATCGGGATCCCGGAAGACAAGCTGAAGGATATGCTGGGCAGTACGGAAATGATCAGCACGGCAGGAACTGATAAGGAAAGAGGAACCGGACTGGGATTGAGGCTTTGCCATGAACTGGTCCTGGTGAACAAGGGTGAATTTAAGATCGAAAGCAGGGAAGGAGAAGGTACAAAAGTGTATGTCAGCCTCCCTGCTATTCCGTAAAGAGGTACTTCTCCAGCAGTTCGTGGATGGCCTTGATGTTAAATGGTTTCAGAATGTAGTCATTGAAACAGCCGGCATACAATCCGTCTGAAAGCTCTCCTTCAAAGGTAAAGGCCGTTTGTGCGATCACAGGGATGTTTTTCCTTATCTTCCGGATTTTCCGGGAAGCTTCAAATCCATCGTATTCAGGCATCAGGATATCCATAAAGACAAGGTCGATCCCGTCCTTATTGGAGCGGAACAGTTCAATGGCTTCCAGCCCGTTCCTGGCACGGATCAGTCGGGCGTTGGTACCACTCAGTATCTCTTCTATGTACAGGTAATTCGATTCGGTATCCTCGGCAACCATAATAGTCTTGTCAGACCAGTCCCGGCGGGTTTTGTCACCGGGTGTTTTAACACTACTTTTAACTTTCACGGGTGCTTCATACGGAATGGTGAAATAGAAAGTAGATCCTTTTCCAAGGCTGGATTCAACCCAGATCTCCCCATCCAGAAGATGGACAAGGTCCCTGGCCAAGGCTAGTCCCAGTCCCGTTCCCCGGTACAGGTAATCATCCTTATCCACGATCTTTATAAAGCGCTTAAAAACTTTCTCCCTGTCTTTTTTTGCAATTCCTATCCCGCTGTCCTTTACAAAGAACAACAGGCTTTGCCGGTCTGATCCATTCTCTTTTTCACTAATAATGGAGTAACCGAATTCTATGGAGCCGGAACTTGTAAATTTAATGGCATTTTCGAGGATGTTTGCAAGGATCTGCTGAAGCCTTATCTTGTCAGTTTTTACCATTAACTTTTCCGTATCCTTCGGTATTTTAAGCCTGATATCAAGATTTTCCTTTGCGTGATGCAGCTTATAGTCATTGTAAAAATCAAGCGTTTCTTCAAGTTTGATATTCAGCAGGAATTCCGTGATCTTTGGTTTAAGCGATCCGGATTCTATGCGTGAAATATCAAGCACATTGTCGATCAGGTTGACCAGTTCATTACTGCCGTTCAGGATTTGCTTGATGTATTTTTCCTTTTTGTCAAGATGGAGATTTGGAGTTGACAGCAAGGCCGAAAAACCTGTAATGGCATTCAGGGGGGTTCGGATCTCATGGGAGACATTGGCCAGGAAAGCGGATTTGAGACGATCAGATTCCTCTGCCCTGTCCCTCGCTATTATCAACTGCCTCTCGGTCTCCTTAAATTCCGTAACGTCAATGAAGGAGATCACACAATTCTTTGTATCCAGCAGGGAGGAGCCTGTCATATAAGCACTGCGGATCTCTCCCTTACTGGTAATATATTCAAATTCATAATTCCTGGGCACTGCATCCGGATTACTCATCATCAGGTGATGGTAGCGCCTCAATATGGGCTGATCCTTTTCCCTGACCAGATCGATCAGGCGCATTTTACCTTCCACCACCTTCCTGCGATATCCGAAAAGGCGTTCAAACTCAGAATTCACCATGGTAATTCCGGTATCCGCCCGGATAGTAATGGTTGCGGCACCTGTATTTTCGAATATGTTTTCATACAGTTTTTCGGTTTTCCGGAGCGAAGTTTCACTCATTTTACGCTCCAGTGAAAAACCGATGATGTCTGTCGCGATCCTGATCGTCTCAAGGGTTTCGGAGGGAAGGTCAAAAGGATCTTCCAGGTATTCGAGTCCGAAAAAACCTTCCAGCTTTTTCTTAATTTTTAAAGGGAAGGCGATAAAGGATCTGATCTTTTGTTCATGAAGTGTGTTTTTTTCGAATGAAGCCTTCGCCGGGAGATCTTTCAGATCCCCGACCAGAATGATATCCCTGGCATTCAGTTCGGCGATAAGCCAGCTGAAGTCACTCAATGCAAAGGATGTCGTTGAATGAGTGATATCCGGTACAGCAGAGTTTAACCACTCATGGGTTATGTGGGCCAGTTTGGCTTTATGGTGGATACGGTAGAGGTAGACCCTGTCTGCCCCGGTCATTAATCCCAGTTCCTGAAAGGATTTACGGATGGCATCATCCAGGACGAAATCACCAATGAAATGGGAAGAGATCCTGGCCAGGATCTTGTGTAGTTCTGTGGTTTTAGTCACTCAGACTGCTTTATGATAATGGGAATTTTAACGATCCCTTTGAGGTCATTTCCGAGATCAAGCATAGCCTCGTCATCACTGTCATAAGTCCATGTAATCTCATAGCCATTGCCTTCCAGGTAACTTTTTTCCAGGGTAGTCAATATGTTTGCAAGATACTTCTTGGAACCGCTGTTCACATAATCCAGGTGGATATTAACCACGGTATGTTTTGCTGGTTTCAGTACGTATTCCGTGAAGGCATTAACAACCGGTTCGTAAAACTCAAAGGAATCTTCAGGAATGGACCTTCCTTTAATGGTGATATTCCCCTGGTCGATCAGAACGAAAGGAGTTGTTCGGGTTTCTTCAACTTGGAATGCCATGGGCATTTTTATTTATTTATAATTAATATCCATGCAATCTGCCGGGAAAACAACCTATCCGGAGTTAAAAAGCGTATTTTCTTCCTCGAATTCAAAGAGGGTAGGATAATCCTGCAAGATGGCGGACATAATGGATTCCCGCATAAACCTGGATTTGTTTTTTATTTTGTGTTTCCTGCAGTATTCGTCTATTACCCTTTTTTCCCGGTTGTTGAATCGAAGTTCATGGCGGTTGATCCTTTTAAGGTTGATATCCTTTTGTTTATGGAGCATGGTTAAAATTAGAGATTTTTTGATAAAACTTATGTATAAAAGCATGAAATAATTATAGTAATAACGCATTGGAAAGATTATACTCCGGTAGCTGACCCATGCAATCCCGGATCTGGTACAGGGAACTAACCGAACGGTAAGCGGTATTGTTCGGGCAGAAGAGTAAAACTTTTACGGTGGTAAATTACCGGACCGGAATCCCGGATGGCTTCTCTGTGTTTTACGGTCGGATATCCCTTGTTGGTGTCCCATCCGTATTGGGGGAATTCCCGGTGAATCGTGTGCATGTAATCGTCCCGGTAGGTTTTGGCGAGGATTGACGCTGCTGCAACGGACAGGTAGATAGCGTCTCCTTTTACGATTGTCGTATGGCTTATTCCAGGGTAGGGAATGAACCGGTTGCCGTCCACAAGGAGGTGATCCGGAGGTGTTTTCAAGGCTGCAATGGCGCGATGCATGGCCAGGATAGAAGCTTTAAGGATATTGATCGAATCAATTTCATCAGGTGCGGCAGAGGCAACTCCAAAACTGACGGCTTCTGCTTCTATGACCGCACGCAGGAGATACCTGGTCTTTTCAGAGAGCTTTTTGGAATCATTTAAAACCGGATGGGAAAAATCTTCCGGGAGAATTACAGCGGCAGCAAAAACGGGACCCGCAAGACAACCGCGACCGGCCTCATCGCATCCGGCTTCAACCCGGTTTTTATGCATAAAAGGTTTTAACATTGATCAATCACACGGCATATTGAATTCCAGAGGCCTTCGGCCGAAATATCCCAGCTAAAGGCCTTGCCGCGGTCCTTTCCTGCCTGTACAAGCCGGCATACCAGTCGCTCATCAGTAGCCAGTTGCATCATCCCTTCCGCAATCTCCTCTACATTTTGAGGGTCAGCATAGATTGCCGCTTCAGCGGCAACTTCCGGCAGGGAGGTTACATTTGAGGCGAGAATGGGAACCTCGCAACGCATGGCCTCAAGCAGGGGAATGCCGAAGCCTTCAAACAGCGGAACGAATGTCATTCCCGCGGATGCTCCAAGTACTTCGCGAAGTTTAGGGGGAGACAACCTGCCGGTAAATAGGATATCCTCCCGGTGCTTCATGATTGCATAGGTCTTCTCCAGGTCTTCTGTCATAAACATTTTTTCTCCAACGATAACGAGTTTATAATGCTGAGCGGATTTTACCCGGAACAAATCAAATGCCCGAAGCAGGTTTGACAGGTTCTTCCTGGGATGCATGGACCCGACAAAAACAAAATATGGACTGTCCCCGGTAAGCGATACCCTGATCTTATCCGCTTCACGCGGATCAAGCGGTGAAAATATTTCGTTCACCCCGTTATAGACCACATCAATCTTGTCCGGATTAACCCCGTAGCTGTTTACAAGGTCCATTCTGGAGTATTCAGAAACGGTTGTGATCCGCTCTGCATGGCTGGCAAAGAGAGGATAAAACCTGCGGTAATAGGCCCTTGAGAAATATGGGAGATCCAGCGGGCGGTGGTGAAAATTGATGTCATGTATGGTGATAAGACTGGGGATATTAAGGCGAAGGGGCATGTAACCATCCGGGCCCAGGTAAAGGTCTGCCTTATGTTTCCGGATGGCCCGGGGCAGGCTGCATTCAAACCATGCATACCAGAGAAAGGGGTGCCGGGCGGGCGGGGGTACGACGACGGGTCTGATATTGTCGCTGTAGATGAACTCACTGTCATAGGGCCGGTCGAACAGGAACACAAAAGTATGCTCCGGGTGGCGGAGGGTGATCCTTTTCAGGTTCTCATGCGTAAACCAGCCGATCCCCTCAAGCTTTTCCTTAAGCAACAAACGTGTATTTACAGCGATGATCATATACCCGGAGGTAAAGGTCAGGGAAATATTCAAACAAAAATAGAGTTTGTAATTTAAATAACGGCTTGAACAGATATCTTTGTTTTGAAGATGAAGAGAAAATTTGTAACAAATCTGGCCCTTGTATTGTTCCTGAATCTACTGGTCAAGCCTTTCTGGATCTTCGGGATAGACCGTACGGTTCAGAACGTAGTAGGGGCTGATGAGTATGGATTTTATTTTTCCCTTATAAGTTTTTCCCTGTTGCTGAACATATTCCTTGACCTGGGGATCACCAACTTCAACAACCGGAGCATTGCCCGAAATCCCGAAAAACTACCGGAATATTTTTCCAGCATCGTGGGATTGAAATTCCTTCTTGCTGTAATCTATGCGCTTGTCTGCCTCGGGGCAGGCTTGCTGCTGGGATACGGGAAAGATCATTTCGGGCTGCTCTGGGCCCTGATCCTGAACCAGTTCCTGGCTTCATTCATCCTGTATCTGCGATCGAATATAAGCGGTTTGCATTATTTCAGGACCGACAGCCTGATCTCCGTCCTTGACAGGACACTGGTAATTATTATCTGCGGGATCCTGTTATGGGGCAATGTCACAGACAGGGCTTTCCGTATAGAATGGTTCATATTTGCACAGACTGCAGCTTATGTAATAACCGCCATCGTGGCTTTTCTGATAGTGCTGTACAGATCAAAATACTTCCGTTTCCGGATAGATATTCGGAAATTTGCATCCATCCTCAGGGAAAGCTATCCGTTTGCCCTGCTGATCCTCCTTATGTTCTTCTACTACAGGATCGATTCTGTCCTGCTGGAGCGTTTGCTGGAAAACGGGAAGCAACAGGTGGGGATCTATGCCCAGTCCTTTCGTATCCTTGATGCTGCCTATATGTTTGCAACTCTGTTTGCAGGATTGCTGTTGCCGATCTTTTCGAGGATGCTCAAAAAAAAGGAACCCGTGGAAGAAATGGTCAGCTTGTCCTGTACCCTGATCCTGCTGCCCGCCCTGCTGCTGGCTGCCATTGGGGTCTTCTACTCAAAACAGGTTATCGGCCTGTTGTACAATGAGCATATGGAGGCGTCTTCACGAATTTTTTCCTTGCTGATGATCGGGTTTACGGGCATCGCAATCTCTCATATTTTCGGTACCCTGCTGACCGCCAACCGGAATTTGCGGGAGCTGAGTTTTCTGGCATTTACCGCTGTAATCCTTAACCTGACACTGAACCTTATCCTGATCCCGAAATATTTGGCCTACGGGGCGGCCCTTACTTTCCTGGTTACCCAGGGGTATATGGCGTTGGGACAGATCATTATTGCAATGCTTCGGCTAAAGCTCATAATACCTGTAAACTTTATCCTGCGTATTTCCCTGTCCATTCCCCTGATTATGGCTGGAGGGTATATTACGGAAAAATACCTTGAAAACTGGTACATGGGGATTGGCCTGCTGGTCGCCTGGACAGGTTTGGTGGCATTCGCACTGAGGCTTGTCATAATTGGAGACCTGATTAAGCTTCTGCATACGGGCGAAAAATAATTCCCTGTTAGCTGCGGGGTGTAGATCTTCCTGCAAGCTGTCCACAGGCAGCATCAATGTCCTGGCCCCGGCTGCGCCTGATAGTAACGACCATATTTCTGGAGTCAAGGAATTCCTTGAAGGCCTGACGCCGCTCCGGGGAGGTCTTCTTCTGCATGCTACCCTCGACTTCATTGTATTCAATGAGATTAATCTTGCAGGGCGTAATCCTGCAGAATTCAGCAAGTTCCTTCGCGTCAGCGAGACCATCGTTAAAGTCCTTCATAAGCAGGTATTCGTAGGTGATCCTCAGGCCGGTCTCACCGTAGAAATGCTGAATGGCCTCTGACAGGGCCGGCAGGGGATTGGACTTGTTCACCGGTATGATGCGGCTGCGTTTTTCGTTGTTCGCGGTATGCAGGGAAACAGCCAGGTCAAATTTCACCTTGTCCCGCGCAAGCCTGTTTATCCCCTCCACAAGTCCCACCGTTGAAAGGGTAATCCTGCGTGGCGACATCCCCATGCCGGTTTCCGAAGTGATGAAATGTATAGAACGAAGCACGTTTTCGTAATTCAGCAGAGGTTCCCCCATCCCCATGAAAACAAGATTGGAAAGTCCCCTGCCATACCAGGCAAGGGATTGTTCCTGCAGCAGGCTTACCTGTACGTAGATCTCTCCGGCCGTAAGGTTCCTCCTGTTTTTCAGCTTTGAGGTGGCGCAAAAACTGCAGTTCAGGAGACAACCGATCTGTGAGGATATGCAGGCCGTTACCCTCTGTCGGCTGGGAATCAGAACTCCCTCGACCAGGTTTCCGTCAGTTCCCGAAAATCCATACTTGCGTGTCCTGTCTGTACTGACCTGCTCCGTTTTTACGGTCAGGGAGGAAATACTGAAGTTTTTCCTGAGAGCGTCTCTGAGGCTTGACGGAAGATTGCTCATCCGGTCGAAATCATAAACGGATTTTTTCCAGAGCCATTCCATAATCTGTCGTGCTCGAAAAGGCTTTTCATCCTGTGCGCTCACAAATTCCCTGATCTCTTCTTCCTCCAGTTCCCTTAGATCTCTCATAGCAGATGTTATTATGCAGTAAAAATAATCAATCGCAGATAAATGACTTCCGAATTCTTTGATATCGCTAAAGATTAAGGTAATATTGCATTCCAATGGATCTTAATAGCATGGTTCGCAAGGGGATGGGACTCCTGTTACTGCTTTTTGCACTCAATTCGGTTCGCGCGGATGAAGGGATGTGGCTGCTGCCGTTTATACAGGAACTGAACATGGACCGCATGGAGCTCATGGGATGTGAGCTTACGGCCGAAGAAATATTCAGCCCTGATCAGCTAAACCTGAAAGATGTGATCGGAACACTGGATCACGGTGGTTGTACCGCAGGGATTATTTCGGCGAAAGGATTGATCCTGACCAACCATCATTGCGGGGAGGATGAGATACAGTCTCACAGCAGTCCTGAACACGATTATCTTTCCAAAGGTTTCTGGGCGATGTCAAAAGAGGAGGAATTGCCAAATCCCGGTAAAACCATCTCCTTCGTTGTCCGGATGGAGGAGGTTACCGAAAGGGTACTGGCCATGGTGCATCAGGAAATGACCGAAGATGAAAGAGATGCAGAAATTGAGGAGACCTCTGAAAAAATCATTGAAGAAGCCCGGGAAGGAACACATTATGAGGCCTCTGTCGTTTCGTTTTATGAAGGTAACATGTATTTTCTTGTGGTCATGGAAACATTCAGGGATGTGAGGCTGGTGGCCGCACCCCCGGAATCGATAGGGGGTTTCGGAGGGGATACCGACAACTGGGAATGGCCAAGGCATAACGCCGATTTCTGCCTGATGAGAATATATACAGCGCCGGACGGAACACCGGCTGACTATTCCCCGGAGAACATACCTTACCGGGCAACAAGCTACCTTCCCCTGTCCCTGAACGGGTATTCAGAGAATGACTTTGCGCTTGTACTCGGCTTCCCGGGAAGGACCAGCCGGTATTTAACTTCTGCCAGGGTACAGGAGATCGCAGAGATCGAAAATGAAAACCGCATCAGGATAAGAAAGGTGGCACTCAGGCTGATCGAAGAGGATATGATTGAGGATGACAGGGTACGCATACAGTATACCGCAAAATACTCCCGCCTGAGCAATTATTATAAGCATTCCATCGGGCAGAACAGGTCCATTTACCATCTGCAGGTCGCAGAACGGAGGAAATCCCAGGAAGATGAATTTCTGCTGTGGACAGGACAGGATTCAATTCTTCAGGAAAAATTCAGTGATGTTGTAAGGGAGATGGAAGAGGTGATACAGGAAAGGAAAGAAATGGAAAATGCCCTGAACTATCTCGAGGAAGTTTTCTTATTGCACAAAGCCGTTGAGATATATGATTTTGCAGCTTCCGCACTGTCCGTGTATTTCAATGAACTGAGTTTAAATTCCGGGGAGGTTGATGATGAGGAGCAGATCCGGGAGTTGAAAAGCAAGGCCGTAGTATTTTTCAGGGATTTCAATCCGGCAACGGACCGGAAAGTGGCAAGCGCACTGATTAATCAATATGCTCTAAGGGTGGATCCCCTGTATTTCCCGGGGTTTTTCAGCAGCATCCATAAAAAATTCAAGGGCGATATCGACAGGTACCTGGAGCACCTGTACAGGAAATCAATTTTTGCCGACAGTTCCAGATTTGAAAAATTCATACAAAATCCCAGGCATAAAACCCTGCTGAAAGATCCGGCATTCCTGGGGGCTTTTGCCCTCTACAATACTTATTTCCAGATACTGGATGAATACGAGATCCTCGAAGACAGGTATATCAGAGCTTCAAGGAAATACCAGGATGGATTGATGGAAATGTATCCGGACAGCAATTTTTACCCGGATGCAAATTCAACACTGCGCCTTAGCTATGGGACCATATCCGGCTACCATGCAAGGGATGCAGTTGAGTACAATTATTATAC
>JAUVKJ010000233.1 GCA_030592145.1 Bacteroides sp. | reverse complement strand
CCTGGCATTGGAAGACAATGGTATGAAGGGCCGTGAGGTATCCCTGCAGGAAAAAATCGCATCCAAAATGGCCAACCTGGGAATGGAAATGGGGGTTTTTGTTGCACATACTATTTACTGGAAGGAACCCAACCTGGCCAGCGGAGATCCTGACAGGCTTAAGGAATTTCTCGATGAGATCAGGGAATCCGTTACGGTTGCCAGGCGTATCAACGCCAGGTGGATGACCGTGGTACCCGGACATGTCGATCTGAAAAAGGACATGGGATACCAGACCAACAATGTGATCGAGGTACTCAAAAGGGCCTCGGAAATTCTTGAACCTCACAACCTGACCATGGTTTTGGAACCCCTGAATTTCAGGAATCACCCGGGACTCTTCCTGAATAAGATTCCCCAGGCATTTCAGATCTGCCGTGCGGTCGGAAGCCACTCATGCAAGATCCTGGATGACCTCTACCACCAGCAGATCCAGGAAGGGAACCTCATCCCCAATATTGACCTTGCCTGGGAAGAGATCGCCTATTTCCAGGTGGGGGATAATCCCGGACGCAAGGAACCTACTACGGGGGAGATCAACTATACCAATGTCTTCAGGCATATCCATGATAAGGGATATAAAGGCATCATTGGCATGGAACATGGCAATTCAAAGCCAGGAAAAGAAGGGGAACTGGCCGTAATTGAGGCCTATGCTACAGTAGATAGTTTCTGATGGATCAATCCCTGGTCAGGCCTTTACCAGAGGATCAGATCCTGGTTCCGGTTTATACCTTTGCCAGCGGATCGGATCCTGATTTGGGAACGATGTATTCCATGTCAACCTCACCCATCTCGATTACTTTGGGCCCCAGTTTGAGATCTGAACTCATCATTTCCTCCCAGGTCACTTTCCTGCCGGTATATGCAGCAGTTCTTCCCATAATCGCGCACAGGTTCGATTTGGCAGTTTCTTCGGCCTGGACGATTTGCTTTCCGGTCCGTATAGCTGTTACCAGGTCAATATGTTCCTGGTCATAGGGGTTCATCAAGGCCGTGCGATCCTCCTCTCCCTCTTCATTTATGGGATAGGGAAACTCATATTTGAGGCTTCCGTCGGTATTCCAGATAGTGTTTGAACAATTTGTATACCCTTCCGTGCCACGCAGATTTTCACTAACGCTGTTGGCACAGTCGTTGATCTGTCTGCACATGGAATTCATGTGGATATTGCTGTCATAGACAAAATCAATAAAGAAATTGTCATAACAATCGCCGGATACACGTCTCTGCCTGGAACCTACTCCCACGGCTTCTACCGGGAATTTTCCGGCAAACCAGTTGATCACATCAATGTTATGTATATGCTGCTCGACGATATGATCTCCCGAGAGCCAGGTCCAGTTCACCCAGTCGCGGAGCATGTTCTCCATTTCGGTCCGTTTCGGCTGCGGGTCACGGTGCCATAGTTTGCCAGAGTTCCAGTAAACATTGGCCGACACGATATCGCCAATGGCTCCATATCTGACCTGTTTGAAAACTTCCGTATAATCCCTGGCATGCCTGCGCTGGGTGCCTGTCACCACACATAAACCGGCGGCCTCGGCCTGTTTGGAAGCAGCAATGATCATGCGGGCTCCGACCGGGTCGACGGCAACGGGTTTTTCCATGAATACATGCATTCTTGCCTCCACGGCAGCCTGAAACTGTTCGGGTCTGAAATACGGGGGTGTTGCGATTATGATGTAATTCACATCGGTTTCCAGCAGGCGCTTGTACGCATCAAATCCCACGAAGCAATTTGCATCATCGATTTCCACTCCTTTTTCTTCCTTGATTCTTTTCCTACAGGAATCGATCCGGTCCTGGAAAACATCTGCCACCGCAATAATGCTCAGATCATTGCCTGTATTTAAAAAATTAATGGCTGCTCCGGTCCCACGTCCTCCGCATCCGATCACTCCGGCGCGCAGGGGTTCTCCGTCGGGTGCCCTGTCAAGGAAGGGGGCAAGTCCAAGTTCAGCAGGCTTACCTCCGGGCTTGCATGAATGAAGTATCTGGCTGAATCCGGCTATGCCCAGAGCTCCCAGAGCAGTGGCATTGCCAATGAATTGTCTGCGATTTGTGTTTTTTGGCTGTTCCATAATCTTTGATTTGTTTGCACTTAAAATTACTGTATTAATTTGGATAATCACATACCACCCGGAATCCTACATGAGTGGCATCGGTATACCACCAGATGCTCTTCGGAATCTGAGGATCTGTCTTTTTCCAATCTTTGGTTCGTGTTTGTCCCCTTGCCGCACAGCGTACCCGGTCCGCTTCATCCCTGTATGATCCTCCCCGGATGACATATTCAGTCCCCGATGTCAGTCCCCCGGGATTATTAACCGGATCCCCGGTAAGTTTTGCATAGGCATCGGGTGCATAATAATCAGAGCAGAATTCAGCTACATTCCCGAGCATATTTACCAGTCCGAATGGATTGGGCCGTGTAAGCCCCGGCCTGGCCGGCTTTCCCCTGCTGTTCATCGAATAAATGACATTTGATGCAATTCCGGCGGTATCCACCCCGAAAAGCTTTTGCCTCAGACCGGTCCGGGTGAAACGCTCAGGATTCCCCTCAAAATAGTAAGGACTCCGGGTTCCTCCCCTGGCTGCATATTCCCATTCCGCTTCCGTGGGCAGGCGATAGTTTTTCCCTGTAATATCTGACAGCCACTGGCAGTAAACCTCCGCAGCATGGTGTGTCATCATGATGGCGGGCATGTTTTCTTTCCCCCATCCCTGGTCAGGAGCCCCCCAGGGGGGAGTGGGACCGGAAATGGCATCTACCTCTCCTTCCGCTTTCTCGTTCAGGTAGGCATCCGCGGTCTTTCCCTGAGACCCGGTCTGTTTGAAAAATGCCAGATACTCATCCCAGCTGACCTCCAGCCGGGCCATGAAAAAGGAATCCACAAGTACTTCCCTCCAGGGGCCCTCATCTGCTGACCTGAGAGGTTCATCCGGGGGACTTCCCAGGCTAAATACTCCTCCTGAAATGGCTATCATATCAAAACTGATCCGGCTGCCTGTAATATATTCTGTGAAACCGGAAAATCCTTCCATCCTGCCGGGCTCTGTATAAATATTCGTTACTTCTTTTATTTCTTTCCCAAAATCAAGATTGTGGGCATGTATCAGGTCCGGCGAATAATGTCCGACCGCAATGTGGCAGTTGATACAGTGAAGTTCCTCTTCGTGCTGGCTGTAATAAAGATGTGCTTCTTTCCCTTCATCCGTTAATCCGAGCGGGAAATTATTCTGGTGGCAATGGATACAGGATGCTTCGAATGTATGCTTTTGTGCGTAATCGGGCCGGGATTTCGCCTCCCAGTCCAGGGATTCGACATCCTTGAAGAGTTTTCCCCATATATCCTGGATCCCGATTTTTATTTTCTCCTTTAAATACCCCTTCCCCTTCGGGGGCAGATGGCAATCCACGCAATGCACCTGTATGCCTCGGAGATTATCGTAGTGGGTGGATCTCTTCCAGCTCCGGGTGGCCTGGGGATGCACATGGCAGGCGGCGCAAAAAGCATCGGTGGAGGTACTCTCAACTGCGGTTTGTCCGGCAAAAACCAGTACAAGACCAAGCAGGAGGCCCGTCCAGAACAGAATTCTTGACCTTCTGAATGACAGGAAACGCTTCATAATCAAGGGAGATAAAGAAAGCAATTTTTACCCATTCTAAGAAACATTT
>JAUVKJ010000284.1 GCA_030592145.1 Bacteroides sp. | reverse complement strand
TTGCTTTTATTTCGATCCCTGAAATACGATTGTAAAAATCCAGACGATAAAACGAGCGGTAACATACGTTCGGTTTTTTTTAAAAATCAAAAACGAATGAAAACAAAAACCTTTCTTTTTATCCTGGCAATGGCAGGGATCGTTTTTTCCTGCATTCCTTCCCTGTACCCTCTGTACCGGCAAAAGGATCTGATGGTAAACGACAAACTCGAAGGGATCTTTGAAGCCTTCGGAGAGGACTTTAGTCCCGGCGATGATGATTACTGGAAGATCCGGCGGCTGGGCCCGGATATTGTTAAAGACCTGGAAGGGGACTGGCAGCATTATCAAACCGGTTATACCTATAAACTCTCGGTCATGGAAAACGGGGAGATGGAGGAATTTGCCATGCATCTGCTGAAACTCGGAGAAGACCTGTACCTGGATTTTTTTCCAGTCGGTTACAGGATCAAGCCGGGATTCCTGGAAATGCATCTTGCACCATCTCACATATTTGCCAGGGCAGAGATTAGTGATGAATACCTGGTACTCCATTTTTTCGATATGGACTGGATCGAAGAGCTTATTGATGAAAACCGAATCAAGATCTCACATATGAAACTCCATGATAACAGGTACCTGCTGACCGCCAAAACAGGGGAGTTACAGAGGTTTATAGCCAAGTTCGCCAATGACTCCACCACATTTATGGAGGCGGATACTATGCTCAGAATAGCACCTGGAGACCTCGCCCGCATCCAATCAGGATGTACAATCACGAACGATTCACCTAAATTCATAAAACCATGAAAGCAAAAACTATATTTTTAATAGCTGCTCTGGCCATCCTGGCCGGTTCCTGCATCCCCTCTCTCTTCCCGCTTTATACTCAAGATGACCTGCTGTATGATGAGCGTCTGGAAGGCACCTGGGAGGACGGAGATAATGGCATTTGGATCATTGAAAGGCTGGAATACCATAACAGAGGAATCTTCGATTATCCCTTCGATCCTACGTGGATCGAACCGGACCAGGATTCGGATTCTCTGAGTATCCGTTACCGGCTGACGGTGAAGGAATTTGTAGAGGGGGATACCGTGGAAGCAGAGTTCCTCATTCACCTGTTGAGGCTCGGGGATCAGCAGTATGTGAATTTTTATCCCGACGATTATGATCTTCATCACGGTTTTCTCCACTGGCACATGGTTCAGGCGAATAATTTTTCAAAAATTTCCATATCCGAAGACCGGCTGACACTCCGGTTTTTCGATCCGGATTACCTGAGGCAGATGATTGAAAAGAACAGGATCAGGATCTCCCATGTCTGGCTCGACGATTTCATCCTGCTCACAGCCCCGACGCCGGAGCTTCAGAAATTCGTGATAAAATACGGCAATGAAGAAGACGCCCTGACCGGACCGGAAGTTTTCAACAGGATCTGAGTTCCGGGCATTCGCACAGAATTAACTATATTCAAGTGAAATTAAGCACATGTCAAACCGGCTCCTGATAACATACCTGCGCCGTGCATTTCTCAAACTTGCAGGGAACAGGGTGCTTCAGCATCTGCTGTTCTGGACCGCCTCATTCCTGTTCCTGGTCAATTTCTTCTCCAGTTCCAACAGTCTTGAAAAGATCGACTATATCTACACTGCTCTTTTTCATATCAGCCTGGCAGTTGCTGTATACCTCAATATCTGGTTCCTGATGCCCCGGCTGCTCCAGAAAGCCCGATATTTTGTTTACGCTCTTGCGGTGATCGTCCTGATCTATGCTTCTGCCCTGCTGAACCAGGCGACCTTCAATTACCTGGTTGACCTGGTTCTGCCCGGGTACTACTTTGTTTCCTATTATGAAACCGGTGATATCCTGAAATTCGTATTCGTTTATGTAGCCCTTGCCAGCCTGCTGAAACTGTCAAAGGGCTGGTTCATGCTGATGCAGACAGAACAGCAATTGATGGCAATCAGGCAGGAAAAGGTCGAGACCGAACTGAAAGCCCTGAAGTCTCAGATCAATCCCCATTTTCTTTTTAACAGCCTCAACAATATTTATTCCCTTGCACTGGGAGATTCAAAAACAACCCCTGCCGCCATCCTGAAGTTATCCGAACTGATGAGATACATGCTGTATGAATCCAACGAGGACAGGGTACCCCTCAAACAGGAGATCCGGTTTATGGATAATTATATTGACCTCCAGAGCTTACGGTCAGATAAGCGGTCTCGTATTGAGTACAGGAAGCAGGGTGATCCGGAAGGGAAGAGCATTGCCCCCCTGCTGCTTCTGCCCTTTATTGAAAATGGATTCAAGCACGGCATCAAGGGAGATCCTTCCGGCGGATATGTGATCATCGAATTTGCGATACATGACAGCAATGTCGATCTTTATGTTGAGAACAATAAGGGACAGGTGGATGAGGTTGAAAAGAATGATTTCAACGGGATCGGCCTGAACAATGTGAAACGGAGACTTGAATTAATCTATCCGGGGAAATATGAACTTGATATTCAGGATACAGGGGAACAGTTCAGTGTCCGGATCAAACTGGATTTACGATGAGTGTATCATGCATCATAGTGGATGATGAGCCCCTTGCGAGGGAAGTGCTTGAGAAATACATAAGCGAGTGCCCCATGCTGGACCTGAAGGCATCCTGCAGCAGTGCCTATGAGGCTATGGATGTACTGGACAGGATTCCCGTGGGAATTGTTTTCCTTGACATCAATATGCCCGGACTTTCAGGATTAAGCATGATTCGCAGCCTTGACCGGCTTCCGGAGATTGTATTCACCACCGCCTATCCCGAGTTTGCCGTGGAGGGATTTGATCTGGATGCAGCAGATTACCTGGTCAAACCATTTCCCTATGAACGATTTCTGAAAGCAGTGAACAAAGCCGTAAAGCGGATTGAAAACCTGAAGACTTCCGGTCCCGGCGCCGCAGATCAGAAAAAATTCCTGATGGTCAGGGCGGATGGAAAGATCTACCAGATAGACCATTCATCGATCCGTTCCCTGGAAGCAATGGGGGATTATGTCCGTATCCACACGGATTCAGGAGTGATCACAGCGTATGATACATTGAAGAACATGGAGGAAATTCTTCCGGAGGAGCAGTTTCTGCGGGTACACCGTTCCTATATCATTGCCCTGGAAAGGATCAGTTTCCTTGAAGGGAACCGCCTGAGGGTTGACGACAGCGATATACCTGTGGGACAATCCTACCGTGAGAATCTCCTGAATCACATGGATAAAGGG
>JAUVKJ010000281.1 GCA_030592145.1 Bacteroides sp. | reverse complement strand
GGAGCAACACTTCCGGACAGCCAGGTATTTGACGGGGAAAGCCTGATACCGGTGCTGTCTGCAGGGGAATACGACAAGGAAAGAGCCCTGTACTGGCATTACCCGGTCTATCATCATGACAAGCCGGCAAGTGTGGTCAGGAAGGGGGACTGGAAACTGATACATTATCTTCATAATGATACCAGATTCCTGTATAATCTGGCTGATGATATCGGAGAAACAACCGACCTGAGTGAAGCTCATCCTGATAAAGCGGCAGAATTATTCCGGCTGCTTGAGGCCTGGAGAAATGATTGCAAAGCGGAATTCCCCATTCCCAACCCTGATTTTAATCCGGCAAGGCGCTATGAATGGGGCATACACCCGTATCATCATTCAGGAACAGCAATGCTGAAATCCTCAAATAATCCATAGTCAAAAAGACGGTATTCATTCCCGGAAGGCTGTACTTTGTCTGCATACTTAAAGCTCCAGGGTGAAACAACTCCTGGTATGCCTGCCCGGTGATGGGGCCCGAATACATTTGCCAGGCTGCCATAGACCCTGACGGTCACCCGGTTGGTGCCCATTGAAACAAAGCCGTCAAGTCTGAGTTCATAGGGAGGTGCAAGGATCTGGCCTGCTTTCCTGCCATTCACGAAAACTGAAGCCACCGTTCCCTTCCAGTATCCCATCTTTAACTTGACAGGACTTTTTTGATCCTGCAGGGTAAATGAGGTGCTGTACTCCACTGCATCGGAGTAAAACGGGTATCCCTGCTCCTTCCATGAATCGGCAGTGAGCGAAACAGGCGCAGTTATTGTCCACCCGCTTTCGGCACTGACCAGGGAAAAGTCCCCCAGAAGATAGACGGGTTCCAGTTCACAATGCACCGACATCGGGTCTGCCCTGAGCCTGATAAGGTTCTCACCCGGAATGGTCTTTCCCGTAATGTCGAATACCCCGAAAGATTTATCGATCCACCATTCCCCTTCTGCCGGCCGGACCGGTTCATTGTTTATGGAGACCGAATACAAGAAAGGCCTTTCGACAACCATCCTTATAGATGCACCGGCCATCTCCGGATCCAGTACAAAGGGGAACTCAACGACAAATCCCGAACCGCTTGAAAATGTATCTCTCTCAATGATCTCCTGCCTGAACTGTATGGATGAAACCCATGGATTCTGTTCAAATCCATGCGTTTTAAAAATAGCATCGGATGCCTCGTAAAAATAGAGGAAGTCACGCTGATGATCACCCGTTGTCAGGTAACAATAATCAAGGGTAGCAACATTTTCGGTAAGCGGATTTATTTCCATCGGCTCCAGTGCAAGTGTATGCTCTTCTCCCCTCCACTCAGGCATGCCTGCGGATTTGTTACCGATCTTTTTATCTGAGATAAACAGCAACAGGCTTCCGGCAGGAGGCAGCACGGCATCAAAACGCACCATCCGGTCCTTTCCCTCAAAAGGATACGATGAAACTCCACCACTGAAAAGACCGAGTTCTGCTACATCTGTACCTGTCATCCGGATACTGATCCCGGAGTCCTCCTTCCTGCCGGAATTAACCAGCAACAGCAACTGGCCATCGGACAGGATTCTCCGGTGGTGAAAGATATCAGCGCCCGTTTTTTCGGTAGCCACAAAGTCTTCATTTAAAAGGGTCCTCATCAGTTCCGGACCGGTTTTGCCCTTCAACGATATCCATTGATCCATGTAGTCCTCCGGCCAGTCAAGCATCATATCCGATGCCTTCCCATCGATATATTCCGGGGGATTCCCCAGGGAAACAACAGTTCCGCCACCGGCAAGAAATTCATCGATCAGGATCCGGGTGGGCACATCAAGGTTTCTCAGCGATGCAGGAAGTACGATCCTGCCGTAGGACCGTTCTCCAACCACCAGTTTATCCCCGGAGACGCTCCCGTGGTCCTTTATGATATTTTCACAACCCAGATCGTATTCAACCTGCAATCTCTCCAGTTCATCCACCAGATCCCTGAAATCCGATTCAAGATCTTTACACGATTGGCCCTCCCCACCTGGTGAATAATACATCCAGGCTGTAGTAGTGGGCTCAATGACCAGGATATCGTTGATCTGCTCCCCGGCTGACATGGCCAATGAAAGGCGGCCGTAGTAATCTGCAAGAGATTTGTATTCATCCCACCAGGGTTCGTGATAGGAGAAGGATTGCGGAAAATCATGCTTTCTTTCGCCCATCAGGGTCTGAAAGGATAGATGCTGGTTCATAAGATTGACACCCAGTACATACTCCCAGTCACCATTGCGCTTCATATCCTCGAATGTAAGATCCCAGCCGGAGCCGCCGTAGGTCTCACTCAACGTCCGCACCCTACCCATTTGATTGGCAACACTTCTCAGTTCCTTCACTGCCCGGGCATTGCCGAACTGGTCCTTTCTTCCTTCCCAGCTATTAAAAAGCATATCAATAGCGGGCACCTGGTGCCATGCATACATGGCCATGTTATCGCCCCCGTGATGCGGGCTTGGCCATCCATGCTCCCAGTAGTGGCCGGTCCATGCGATCCCTTTTTCTTCAGTGTATTCATACCAGGGTTTTGAC
This sequence comes from Bacteroides sp., assembly GCA_030592145.1. Classification (GTDB taxonomy): domain Bacteria; phylum Bacteroidota; class Bacteroidia; order Bacteroidales; family SM23-62; genus SM23-62. The sequence goes on along the minus strand of JAUVKJ010000281.1, from coordinate 674 downwards.
CAGCGTTCAATGAAAAGTTCCAGGAGCAATCCGTAATAATTATGCCTCACCTTCTTGTAATCTCCCGTATCCTTTGTCAGGGATAACAAGTTCGGGCGCAGGTCATATCCCCACCGTTTTTCAAATTGTTCGAACAGATCAGGCGTCCATCTCAGCATATTCCCCCTCCCTGGCGGGGCAATATTCGGTTCATCTGTAAAAACACCGGGCATGGACCGTCCGAACTCATCTCCAATGGCATTTTCATAGCCACTCATGGTGACTTCAATGAATTTCTCTGTCACGCCCGGGAGCAGGAGATCAACGTAAGAATAACCTCCAAACCAAGCACCCACAGGGTAATTATGCAGCTCGTAAAGATAAAATTTACCTTCTGATCCGATTTCATTGCCAGCATTACCGGTAATATCTATTAGCTGATCATTCTCCATTTTAAAAATGTTAATATACCTGGATGTACTGTCCGGCTGAAGCACGGATTGTTCCACGATACGAATGCCCTGTCCCTGATTATAGGATTCAGGCATCCGGTTGGGAACATGTCCGCCGGCAAAGCCGCTCGGATATGAATTTTCATCGTATATCCAGAGATCCATTCCCAGGCTTTTCGCTTTTCTCATCGCGTAAGCCGTAAGATCAAACCACTCCTGTGAAAGGTATTCTGTCAGGAGTCC
>JAUVKJ010000001.1 GCA_030592145.1 Bacteroides sp. | reverse complement strand
ACGGTACAACTCTGACAGGAAAACATCAGGATCTGCCACATGCTCAAGGGTTTCCAGGCTGATGATCCGGTCAAACGCCATGTCCTCAAAAGGCAATCTTGAGTAGGTTTCCAGTTTGACCTGTCGTACCCCGGGCCGCCGCTCTGCAGCCACCCGCATCAATCCCCCGGAAATCTCTGCATGGGTGATCTCAGCACCGGGCGATGCTTTCAGGACATAATCCTCTGCTGCACAATCCCTGCTGGAAACATTTAATATTTTTTGGCCGTCGGACAGATCGAGGTACCTGATGGTTTCGCGGAATCGTTGCACATGGGCATGCTTAACTTTTTCATTCTCGGCTATGTATACATCGGCTACACGATCCCAATGCGCCTCCACATCCCTGTCGCTCCAGCGGTTCTCTTTCATGCCGGACCTAGTTTCTCTTGCGGTTCATGATGGATATCTGGTCGGCAAGCAGGCCAATGAAGAACAGGAACATCCCCAGTACGGTCAGAATAATCGCCCCATTCGAAAACCTTTCAAAGACGAGGTAACCGTAGAGTCCGAACCCGAAACCGATCAGAAAAATTCCAATACTGGCAGGAAGGAACACTTTTAAAGGATTGAAAAGCATGATGATCCGGAACAGCAACATAATGGTTTTGCTGCCGTCCTTTACAGGGCGCACATTGCTTTTACGGCCCATCCTCGGGCTCACCTCAATGGGGAGGGTGGAGATATTATACCCTTCCTTGAGGTAGGCGAGTGTGGAAGTGGTGGAAAAGGAAAATCCGTTCGGCATGATATGAAGCATCGACCTGATCTGATCCGTATAAAATCCCCGGTACCCCGAGTTGTAATCCGGCAGTTTCTGTTCCACAAGGTATTCACCTACCTTACGTATGATCTTTTTGCCGGCTTTCCGTTTCTTTACCTGGAAGGATCCTGCGGTACGCTCACCGATCACCATGTCATAATCATCCAGCTGACTCTCGATCTCCCCGATGTATTTCGGATCATGCTGCCCGTCCCCGTCCATCAGGATGATCTTTTCTCCCCCGGCTTTCCGGATCCCGGTTTTCAGGGCAGCTCCGTACCCCTTATTAACCGTATGGCGGATCACCTTCACCGGGTAATTCCGGATAATATCATAGCTGCTGTCATCGGATCCGTCATCAATATAGAGGAATTCAAATCTTTCATGCAGTTTAAGATCCATGATCCTGTTAAGGGAGATCCTGACCGCATCTTCTTCATTGTACACCGGAACCACGACGGAGGTTGGAAAGTTCTTCATATTTCATGTAAAAATAGCATAATTATTCCTATATGGTTTATTTGTGGAGCTAACTCAAGGAATCAATTTTTTAGCTGGATTATCCATGAATTGTCTCTATGTGGGGTTTTTGTAGCCAGGATTTTAGGCTTATCTTTGAGCTTGTCATTTTCATGGATTTATGATGAGCACTCGTTTTTCCGTTATTATACCAGCCTTTAACGAAAGTAGCACGATACTGGAGATCCTGCAAAAGGTTATTGGAATTAACATAGATGGGATAGTTCTTGAGATCATTGTGGTTAATGATTGTTCCAACGATAATACTCCGGAACTGATAGAGGATTTCATCAAAGAGCATCCTGAGGAGGATGTAAAACTTATTAACCATTCAAAGAATCAGGGAAAGGGTGCCTCCATTCACACGGGAATAGAACATGCCAGTGGTAAGTTTTTAATTATTCAGGATGCTGATCTTGAATATGATCCCGAAGAATATATTGACCTCCTGAGACCTGCCTTAGGAGGAACAGCAGATGTAGTATACGGATCACGCTTTATGGGTTCCAATCCTCACCGTATACTTTTCTTCTGGCACTCGCTGGGGAATAGAATGCTGACTTTCTTTTCCAACATGCTGACCAACCTGAATCTTACGGATATGGAGACAGGCTACAAACTGTTCAGAACAGATATCATACAGAAGCTTCATCTGCGGGAAAAAAGGTTCGGATTCGAACCTGAAGTGACAGCTAAGGTTTCCAGGGTGCCTGGCATCCGTATCTATGAAGTTGGGATTTCTTATTATGGCAGGACATACTATGAAGGAAAAAAAATTAATTGGCGTGACGGATTCAGGGCCGTATATTGTATTATCAAGTACAATATATTTTCAAGAAAGGTATTCAAAGACAAGGCATGAATATGAATTTTAATAAAAACCTGCCCTATTACCTGCTCCTGGCCTTCCTTGTTAGTTTTGTAATCCTTGTTTTTAACTCTGAAGGTACTGCAGGCGGAGCAGACGATATTAACCATTACCGATACGCCAGGTATGCTTTTGATAATCCGGGATTCTTTTTCGACACATGGGCAAAGCCCCTCTTTACCCTGCTTTTTGCACCGGTGGCACAATTTGGCTTTAATGCAGTAAGACTGTTCAATGTGCTCATTGGACTGGCCACGGCACTTTTAACCTTCCTGACTGCAAAGAAGCTGAATTACAGTCATCCCCTTCTTGCACTGTTTCTATTAGTGTTCGCACCAATGTATACAATGATGATGCTGTCGGGGATGACAGAGGTCCCATTCAGTTTTTTCCTGATCCTTGGAATTTATCTGTTTTTCAAGAACCGTTATCTGTGGTCGGCGCTTGTGATTTCCCTGCTCCCATTTGTACGAACTGAAGGATTCATCATAATTCCGCTTTTTATACTTGCATTTATGCTGAGCAGGCAATGGAAGGCTATACCTTTCCTTTTCTCAGGATTCCTGGTTATTAGCTTTGCGGGTAGTTTTTATTACGATGATTTTTTTTGGATGATCACGAAGAACCCTTACACCGGCGACGCGAGTGATATATACGGAAGTGGTGAACTCCTTTATTACGTGAATCGTTTCAGGGCAATTTTCGGTCTGCCATTTTTTATGTTGATTGTTGGTGGACTAATCTATATTCCACTGCATTTTTTCAGAAGCAATAAGGATAATCGCCCGGATTTTATTAATAAGGTGCTGGTCGGATTTCTGCCATTCCTGGTATACTTTTGTGCTCATTCTTATGTTTTCTGGAAAGGCCAGGGTAATTCTGTTGGTGAGATCAGGGTAATGGCTGCAGTATTTCCTTCAGCCGTTCTATTGGCCTTATTTGCCTGGGACCATTTAATGCGCTTTCTGAAACTCCGGGAAAATATTAAAATTGTTGCGGTTTGTGTCCTCGCTGTATACCTGATTTTTGTCCCCTTTGAGGTACACAAGATCCCTGTAGATCTGGCACCACCTCAAAAATTGATAAAGGAGGCTGCATCGTGGTTGGAGGATATGGAATACACGGACCGGAAGATCTATTTCTGGGATCACTTCTGGTGGTTTTTCCTGGATATAGATCCCACCGACCAGGCAAAGATCAGGGAAGGAGTGTATGATCGGAATAATCCAGGGAAGAATATACTCCCAGGTGAAATCATCCTCTGGGATGCGCATTATGGTCCCAATGAAGGCAGAACCCCCCTGGAAAGGCTTCAGGGTAACCCGGATTTCTGTGAGGTAAAAGTATTCCGTCCCAAATATTCTTTTACAGTACTCGGTGGGTATGATTATGAAATTCACATTTTTGAGCGTCTGGAAAGCAGCAGAAAGCTGGAATTAGAGGCAATTCTTGACGAAATTCAAAAACGTGAAAACCCTTTGTTCCGGATCAGGGTATTGGAATATGAAGATTATGAACCAGCTGGTTATGAGAGGGATACTTCAAATCTTAACAGTCAGAATTTCAAATCCGGTTCTCATTCATTCTTTCTCGATGAGAAAAGGGCTTTTCTTCCCGGGATTGAAATTCCCATTAAGGGGATTAAACCTGCCGATGGTTCAAAGTTAAGCATTACGATCTCTCATAGTTTTGAAGTCTTTGCTGAGGAGGAACCTCTCCTGCTGGTAATGAGTCTTCAGAACAGTAATGAGATTCTTTTCTACCATACCTGGGAAATCAAGCCGGAAAAGCTGCATACCTGGGAGGAGACTGTAATTGAACATGTAATCCCTGAAGGGAGGTCAAATTCTGATATTTTAAAAATTTATCTCTGGAACCAGGGAGGACATCAAGCCTACATGGACGACTTTATCATTGCCATTAAGGAACCCCGGAATTCAAAGAAAAGTACAGGGAAGGATTCTATATCCCTTTTAGTTTATAAACAGTAACATTCTTGTACTCACCGATCTTCAGTCCCAGAAAAGGCTTCAGGTATTCCTTGTTGAGTTCATGTGGGTCGTTGATAACCAGGTATTCAATTCCCTTTTCCATGTAATGACGGATCCGGTCAGCACCAGTTAAATGTCCGGCACCAAATCCTGAGACGCCCTTTTGATCCATCATGTACAGGCTGATATTTGGAGAACCATCCGGGATGGATAGTACCCTGTCCTCCCTGTTAAGTCCAAGCTCCCTTAAATAGGGGGTGATGGTTTCAAGGGCCTCAAACCTGCGTTTATAATCATCAAGGACATAGTTGTAGAACTTTCTTGTCTCCTGGTCGAGTAAAAAACTGTGCTTGACGAAGGTATCCCTTAAATCATATTTTCCTCTTTGTACGACCATGGTATTGTAAACCATTAATACCAGCGCCGCAATTGCCATGCCTTTGAAAGCTCTGCTCTCAGACAGGCTGATCCTGTTTGATTTCAGATACCTGAGAAAAAGGACGCTGACCATTGGAACAACGATTAAAAGATTTATCAGGTAATAATCATGAACAGTAAAAGCTCTGAAAAACAGGATTATAAATGCAAGGGCGCCGCAGAAAACCAGGGTCGTAACGGTGAGAAAGAAGCGATTAACATGAGTACGTTTAATCAGCAACCAGATAAACATTCCAACAATTATAGCGATTGCAGAACGATGAAATAAAGAAGGTAGAAGTTTAGTGTACAGCATTGATCCCAGGTAAAACCCGTCATATAATTCCACATCCCAGATGGGAAATATACCCCTCAGGAATATCCCTGAAGTATACGTCTGATTGTATTGTTGAGTCCATACGATCCACAGAACAGTAAAAATAATCACAAGCGCGAAGGGTATCAGGTGCAATGGTCTGAGTGTATCAGGAATGCCCAGGGACTTTCTTAATTTGCCGGACAGGCTTAGCAGGTGGACCATAAGCAGGGCTGTGAACAACAGCAGGGCTGTAATTTTCAGCAAACCCGCAAGCAGGAAAATTCCCATCGCGAGATATAAGATTGAAACTCTGTTCCCGGTAAGGTATCTCCAGTAATAATAGCCGGCGATCAGGACCAGTCCTAATGCCGGTGCATTCATCAGGAAATTATTGGAATAAAACACAAGTACCGGTGATGTAAAAACAAGGACAGGTATGTACATCACCCAGAAATCACTTTCCAGGAACTCCCTGCAGAATTTAAACAGGTAAAACAATCCCAGGTAAACGATCAGCAGGTTGAGTGTTCTGAATATCCATTCATGCTGACCAAAGATTCTCCAGAGGCCGGCTACGATGTAGTAGATGATGGGGAATTCACTGGCTGTTTTACCATCGGGATTACCTCCCGACCAGTGAATGTTCGGTTGAAAAAACTTCATTCCTTCCTCAGCGTAGTTCAGGGCAAATGAAAGGCAATCGGACTGACGCCACATATGAATTGAGAACGCTCCCTTCTGTATGGAATGGGGATACCTGTAAGCAAAGAACAATAAGAACAGCAGTCCAAGGAAAATCAGCCCTGATTTATTGCGAATAAGGAAACTACCGGTTTTCATAAAAAACAGTTTGGTTCAGGCAAAGGAGGTAACATCCTTACCGTTGATCTCTTTGTCGCAGAGGATGATCAGACGTTCCATTACGTTGCGGAATTCTCTGATATTTCCTGTCCATGTTATCTTCTGCAATTCCTTCAAGGCATCTTCCGTGATCTGCTTTTTTGCCATACCGTGCTCGGCGCAGATCTGTTCATTGAAATATTCGGCCAGCAGGGGGATGTCGCCCGGCCTCTCATTCAGGGTGGGTACCTGTATGAGGATCACGCTCAGGCGATGATATAGATCCTCCCGGAAATTGTTCTTTTCGATCTCTTCTTTCAGGTTCTTATTGGTTGCTGTAATGATCCGTACATCCACTTCTATGTCCTTATCATTTCCCACGCGTGTGATCTTGTTTTCCTGGAGTGCCCTTAGCACTTTTGACTGGGCCGAAAGGCTCATGTCTCCGATCTCATCCAGGAACAGGGTTCCTCCGATGGCCTGTTCAAACTTTCCTTTTCTCTGTTTATGGGCCGATGTGAAGGCCCCCTTTTCGTGTCCGAACAATTCGCTTTCGATGAGTTCAGAGGGGATGGCGGCGCAGTTGACCTCGACAAAGGGACTTGATGCCCTGCTGCTTTTCTCATGAAGCCAGCGGGCTACCAGTTCCTTTCCGGTACCGTTATCGCCTGTGATCAGCACCCTGGCATCGGTAGGGGCCACCCGGTCGATCATTTCCTTGATCTTTTGAAGGGCCTTTGATTCGCCGATCATTTCTCCTGTCCTGGCGATCTTTCTTCTCAGGACCCGGGTTTCGGTGATCAGGTCGGATCTTTCCAGTGCGTTCCGGATGGTGATCAGGAGCCGGTTAAGGTCCAATGGTTTTTCAAGGAAATCGAAAGCACCTTTTTTAATAGCATCAACGGCGATCTCGATATCCCCATGGCCGGAGATCATAATGACAGGGACATCATGCGGTTGTTCAAGGATCTTTTCAAGGACCTCGATGCCATCCATTTCCTGCATCTTGATATCACAGAGCACCACATCGAATTTTTGTTCACCGAAGAGTTGAAGTGCCCTTGGTCCATCTTCTGCCGTGATCACCTCATGATCTTCTGCTTCAAGGATATCCTTCAGTGTGTTCCGGATGCTTTTTTCGTCGTCAATAACCAGTATTTTGGCCATTTTGTGCCAGGGATTTATAGATTGAATAAGGTGGCCTAAAGTTAATAATTATCCCAAGACTGCTCCATATCCATGTTCCTCATCAAGGATTGTTCATATTTTTCAGTAATTTCAGAAGATTTATTTGCAAACAGACAGATTCCGGCCTTTTTTTACTGGACTGAGTATGAGATTTACCCCTAAATCGATCCCTTTCGAAATCATCCTGTTACTTGTTTGGATTCTTGTTGTCCTTGTCATAAATCCACTGGGAGAATTCCCTGTCAATGATGACTGGGCATATAGTAAGAATGTCTGGTTTCTGAGCGAGGAAGGAAGGTTTGTCTTTTCAGACTGGCCGGGGATGACACTAATATCCCAAACCTTAACAGGTGCCTTGTTTACCACATTGTTCGGGTTTTCATTCAGTGTACTCAGGCTGGCGACATTGTTATTCGGGATATCCTTCCTGTTGCTTTTATACACCTTTCTCAGGAAATTGAAGGTCGAACGAAATACTGCTGCTTTTACCAGCCTTCTGATCCTGTTTTCTCCATTTTTCCTGTCCCTGTCCTTTACCTTCATGACAGAGATTTATTTCCTCTTTTTTTTCCTTGTTACCCTGATGCTTTACCATCAGTATCTGCTCAGGGATAAACTGATATTCCTTCTTCTCAGTTCCTTATTTGCCCTGATCACAACCCTTACCAGGCAAACCGGTTTGATTATTCCCATTGCAATAGGAATGGTAGAGATCATAAGATCCGGGAGGAATATCAAAAAAATCGTCTGGTCTTTATTGCCGTTTACGATTGTATTTATGGGGCTCCGGGTCTACTCACATTGGCTTGAATCGACTGGGAACCTCCCGGAGAATTACGGCAGGCCGGGAGACTTGCTGGAAACACTCAGGTTTAACAATTTGGATTATTTCATGTGTAAAGCCGGTACCATCCTGATGTACCTGGGCCTTTTTTTATTGCCTTTATCATTACGAATGATACCATCCAAAGTTTCACCAGGAACAAAGTTCAGGAGAAACTTACTGGTTTTGGCACTCATCCTTGTTTCCATTCTTGTTGTAATGGGATTCAAAGGATTTCCCGCGCCCAATGTTTTTTACAATATTGGACTGGGTCCGAAACTTCTGAAGGATTCATACTGGGGAGATAATATTTCACCGGTTTTACCACTTGCCGTCTGGACAGGGATAAAAGTTCTTGCAGTTGGAGGTGTATTTACATTAGCCCTGGTCATGTTTTACCGACCGATCAATCTGACAAACCTTTATAATAGAATACAGTCCGGGACCGGAACTTCAATTAAGTTTCTCCTGCTTCTTATATGTGCGGGCTATCTTGTTTACATGCTAATCAATAAATTTTTCTTCGATCGGTATACGCTTTCACTAACTATTTTCAGTGCAATTTTCCTGGCTGCTATGATAAAAACCACAGCCGGGAAATGGACCTGGATATCCGGTGGATTTCTGGGATTATTCATGTTGTTCAGTGGTTCAGCAGTTCGCGATTTTATGGAATGGAACCGGGCGCGCTGGAGAGGTCTGGAGTACCTGGTACAGGAGCAGCAGATCGATGTGAAAAGGATTGACGGGGGACTTGAATTCAATGCATGGTACGAAGCGGGTCCCTTTAACCCCGCTGACAAGATGGGGAAGAGCTGGTGGTTTGTGACCGAAGATGAGTATGTATTGGCCTGTGGACCCATTGAAGGATTTCAGTACCATGTGTCTTTTCCCTACACACGCTGGTTATTTCACGGAAAAGATTCCGTACAGATCCTCTGGCATCCCATCGAAGGTATGCTTCCTTATGCCATCTACCCTGTTACCTGCGATTGTGAGACCCTGGCTGATAATCCTTCTTATCTGCTGTCGCAGCAGGATAGTATAAGGTTTGAAGGAGGTACGCTCAGGTCCGCAGACCATGCAAGATCCGGCCGGTATTCTGTTAAACTGGATGAAGAAAACCACTTTACATTTTTACACAGGTTTAAAGATGTTCGTGCGGGTGAGAAATTCAGGGTAAGGGTATGGAAATACGGTGGAAATGATCAAATTATTATCGTTGCAGGTGGTGGAGATGGATGCCATTCTGAAAACCAGTCGGAAGCTTCAGCAGTGGATGAATCTGGTTGGGAATTGCTGGAATTAACAACTGTGGTTCCGGATGGTTTTGCCTGTTATCGATACGGGATTTACCTCTGGAATGCAGGGGATGGTGAAGCCTGGCTGGATGATCTGGAAATCACCCGCAATTACGAATAACGTATCCACTTCCAAATTTCCCTGTAATTGACCTTTTTGCCATACATCAGGATGCCGGTCCGGTAGACCTTGGCCGCAATCCAGGTCATGCCGAGGAAAGTAATGATGAGCAGCGTCATGGAAAGGAGAACCTCCCAGAACGGAACCCCGAACGGTATCCTTGCCATCATAACCACAGGAGAAGTAAACGGGATAATGGAGAACCAGAAGGCCAGGGAACTGTCCGGGTTGTTAATGGCACTGATCAGCACGAACAGGGCCAGGATCAGTGGAATGGTCACCGGGAGCATGAATTGCTGGGTGTCCGTTTCATTGTCCACCGCCGCCCCAATCGAGGCAAACATAGCTGCATAGAGAAGGTATCCCCCGAGGAAGTAAAACAGGAAGGATCCCAGCATCACCCCAAAATTAATATTCTTCAGGTTTGAGAATACGCTCATGATCTCCGCCATCTCCTCTGAACTTACTTCAGGCTGTGTTTGTACCGGTACGGTAGACATAATGTCATGTGATACCACCCGTTCGGTCGGAGACATGCTCAGCTCGGGGAACAACAGCGTGCTTGCTATGGATACCAGCAGGAAAGTGGAAATCATCCAGATCAGGAACTGACTCAGTCCGACCATAGCAATCCCGATGATCTTGCCCATCATCAGCTCAAAGGGTTTGACCGATGACATCACAATCTCGATGATGCGGTTCACTTTTTCCTCGATCACTCCCCGCATCACCTGGGCCCCGAAGAAGAAGATAAATATGTAGATCAGGAAGCCACCGGCATACCCGACGATCATTACAAGTCCGGTGTTACTCTCCTTCTCTTTTCCGGCATCTGTCAGTTTAATGGTACGTACGTTGATCCTTGTTTTGACCGATTTCAGGATGGCATCCAGGTCCTCTATTTCGTATGCCTTGAGTTTCTGGTTTCTTATATATTCCTCGATGGCTTTACTGATATGCATTTTTGTGGCAAGGCTGGGCTGCTTGTCGGAATAGAAAATAACGGAATTGGGTTCATAGGCAACAATGTGGGAGATGTAAAGCACCCCATAGTAGCCCCCTTCCTTGAAATTGTCTTTGATATCGTTGAGTCTGGTATTGAAAAGGTAATCGAATTTCAGGTATTCGGTTTCCGGGATCACATTCATGAAAAGGCTGGAGCTGTCGACGATGGCGATCTTTTTTACTTCCTGGTCCTCCGACATGGCCATCCAGGCAGGGATCACCATAAAGGCGGCAAAGATTATGGGGCCCAGGACCGACATGATAATAAAGGATCTTTTGCGGACCCTGGTGATGTATTCCCTTTTTATGATCAATCCGACTTTACTCATGATCCTTTATTTTCTTTTACCACCCGGATGAAAATATCATTCATGCTCGGAAAAACCTCATTGAAGGAAACAATATGGACGACCGGGAGCAGCAGGGACAGCAATTCGTTGTCGCTTGTATGGTGCAGCAACCTGATCCTTACCCTGGTGAGATCCTTTTCCCGGAATGTGTCCACCAGCTCGTAATGTTTGTTCAGGGCGGATTTCAGCCGTTCAGGTTCCCCCTGGAACCCTACCTCGTAGGTATCGCACCGGTAGTGTTCACGGATCCTGTCTATTGGTCCCTCGATAAGTGTTTTACCCTTGTCAATCAGGGTTATATGGTCACATAATTCTTCTACCGAGCTCATGTTATGGGTGGAGAAAATTATGGTTGATCCTTTCTCCTGCAGGGAGAGGATCTCCTTCCTGAGCATATCGGTATTGATGGGGTCGAACCCGCTGAACGGTTCGTCGAATATGAGAAGCTCGGGTTCATGGAGGACTGTAACGATGAATTGTACTTTCTGCTGCATTCCTTTCGAAAGCTCTTCGACCTTGCGGTTCCACCAGTCTGTCATATCGAATTTTTCGAACCATGTCTTCAGCCGTTCCAGTGCATCTGTTTTGGAAAGTCCTTTCAGGCGTGCCAGGTAGAGTGCCTGCTCCCCGACCTTCATTTTTTTATACAGTCCGCGTTCTTCGGGCAGGTAACCGATGTTCCGGATGTGATCCGGATTCAGTCTTTCCCCATTGAGATACAGGGATCCCTCGTCAGGTGCGGTGATCTGGTTGATGATGCGGATCAGGGTTGTCTTACCGGCTCCGTTTGGCCCCAGGAGCCCATATATACTTCCTTTCGGAATACTGACCGAAACCCGGTCAAGCGCCGTGGTATGAATGAATCTCTTTACTATTTCCTCAGCGATGAAAATATCCATGCATGCAGCTTTAGCTCAAAGTGAAGCTCAATTGAAATATCCTCTCATCCGCTCGAAGAAATTCTTTTCGCTTCGGTCAGGGCGGGGTATGAAATTAGGAGAATCTCCGAATTTTTCAATGAGCTTCTGTTCTTCTTTTGTAAGATTTTTCGGGATCCAAACATTGATGCTGACCAGCAGGTCTCCCCTGCGGTACCCGTTTACATCAGGGATCCCTTTGTTCTTGAGTCGCAGGATCTTGCCTGGCTGGGTGCCCGGATCGATCTTGATTTTAACTTTTCCGTCAACAGTTGGGATCTCCACGGGTGTGCCGAGTGCAGCCTGGGGGATGCTGATATGCAGATTGAAGAGAAGATCGTTCCCGTCACGCATAAGTTCCGGATGGGGTTCCTCCTGGATCATCACCAACAGGTCGCCGTTCACTCCTCCCCGCCGGGCCGCATTGCCTTTGCCCGATACGGTCATTTGCATGCCTTCTGCCACACCGGCAGGAATGCTTATGGGAATGATTTCCTCATCTTTCACGATCCCTTCACCGAAACAGATGGTACATTTCTCAGTAATGTTTTTTCCTTCTCCTCCACAGGTGGGGCAGGCCGTAACGGTTTGCATCTGCCCAAGGAAGGTATTGGAAACCCTTGTCACCTGTCCGGCGCCCTGGCAGGTACTGCAGGTGGAATAACTCGATCCCCCCTTTGCTCCGGTTCCGTGGCAACTCTTGCAGCTTATATATTTGTTGACCTTTATTTTTTTCTCTGCACCGTTCGCTATTTCCTCCAGGTTGAGTTTTACCTTCACCCTCAGGTTTGAGCCTTTACGCGTGGTCCTTGAAGTCCTTCTGCTGCCTCCGCCGAAACCGCCAAAGCCTCCGAAAGCATCTCCGAAAATATCTCCGAAGCTTGAAAAGATATCTTCAACGGTCATGCCTGCTCCGCCAAATCCATTGCCTGCAGCGCCTCTCATGCCTGCATGTCCGAAACGGTCATAACGGGCTCTTTTGTCATCGTTGCTTAGAACCTCGTAAGCTTCCGCGGCATCCTTGAACTTACCCTCTGCTGCGTCATCGCCGGGGTTCTTATCAGGATGATATTTCAGGGCCTGTTTCCGGTAGGCTTTTTTAATTTCCTCACCGGAAGCAGATCTCGGTACTTCCAGAACCTCGTGATAATCTCTTTTACCCATTATTCTCCGATAATTACCTTGGAATAGCGAATGACTTTATCATTCAGATAATAGCCTTTCTCGATAATGTCTACTACCTTGCCTTTAAGCTTCTTATCCTTTGCAGGAATTTTTGTAACCGCCTCATGTACATCGGTATCGAATTTCTTGTGCATTGTGTCGATTTCCCTGACTCCCTGCCGGTTTAGATATTCTTTGAATTTATTATTAATCAGGAGTATACCCTTCTTGACAGCTTCCAGGTCTTTTGCTTCTTCAATAGACTTCATGGCTCTCTCAAGATCGTCCAGAACCGGAAGTATCTTTACATAGATGTTTTCTCCGGCTTGCAAGGTCATATCTATTTTCTCCCTGAGGGTGCGTTTCCTGAAATTGTCAAAATCTGCAGATAAACGTAGATATTTATCTTTCTGTTCCTGCAATTCTTTCTGCAGTTTTTTCAATTTGGCAGAATCATCTGTCTTTTTCCGGGGTTTGCCACCTGCCTGTTTCTGATTCTGTGCTTTCTCCTTAGTTGCCATTGCAATGTTATTTGATAATATATTACTTATTGTTGACCTACCTGAACAAATGTTTTGCCAATTCTGAAATCAGGACAAATTGGCAGGCCGGGGACACAGGAAAAATTACAAACGTGTAATGGAGGCGCCGATCTTATTAAGGCGTTGATCAATATTCTGATATCCACGGTCAATTTGCTCGATGTTGTGTATGGTGCTGCTGCCTTCGGCCGAGAGGGCAGCAATAAGAAGGGCAACCCCTGCACGGATATCCGGTGAACTCATGGTGGTGGGGCGCAGGGCGTATTGCCGGTTAATGCCAATCACGGTTGCGCGGTGCGGATCACAGAGAATGATCTGTGCCCCCATATCAATAAGTTTGTCAACGAAGAACAATCTGCTTTCGAACATTTTCTGGTGGATCAGGACGCTGCCTTTTGCCTGGGTGGCTACCACCAGGAATATACTCAGCAGGTCAGGGGTAAGCCCGGGCCATGGTGCATCGGCAATGGTCATAATGGATCCGTCCATGAAGGTCTCGATCTCGTAGTGCTCTTGCCGGGGAATGATCAGGTCATCCTTTTCCTGCCGGACGGTGATTCCGAGTCTCCTGAATTGTTCGGGGATGATCCCGAGGTTATCCACGGAAACGTTTTTAATGGTTAGCTTCGAGCGGGTCAGGGCGGCCAGGCCGATGAAACTGCCTACCTCGATCATATCGGGAAGAAGGCTGTGTTCACATCCCTGCAGGGATTCCACACCATGCACGGTCAGCAGGTTGGAACCGATACCCTCGATCTTTGCGCCCATCCGGAGTAACATTTTACATAACTGCTGAATGTAAGGCTCGCAGGCTGCATTGTAAATGCTAGTAGTTCCCCGGGTCAGAACGGCACACATCAGGATGTTTGCTGTGCCGGTTACGGATGCTTCATCCAGGAGCATATATGTACCCTTCAGTGAAGGGGCTTCAACACTGTAGAATTGTCCGGTTGGATCATGTGAGAAGGTGGCGCCAAGCTTCTGGAAACCGAGGAAATGGGTGTCCAGCCTTCGCCGGCCGATCTTGTCGCCGCCAGGAGCGGGAACATAGCCTTTCCCGAAGCGGGCAAGCAGGGGACCCAGGACCATGATTGATCCTCTCAGGCTTGTCCCCTTTTCCTTAAAATCATCACTCCTGAGGTAATCAAGTTCGATGTCCGATGCCTGGAAGGTAAAAGACCTGTCACCCTGGTCGTTTATCTCCACTCCAATGTTTTCAAGAAGGGAGATCATGCTATTTACATCCAGGATATCCGGGAGATTTCGAAGTGTGACAGTTTCCGCGGTTAACAGGCAGGCACAGATCACTTGCAATGCTTCGTTTTTCGCACCCTGTGGAGTGAGTGTACCGGACAGTGGTTTCCCACCGTTCACAACAAATGTGCCCATTCGGGTTATTTCTTTTTTTGCGGTCTTTTCTTCTTGGTTTTGGAAAGTATATCCCTGGCTTCCGGAAGTTTCAGATCTTTCGGGACTTCAATCGTCCCCCCCGAAAGCTTTTTCAGATCTTCGAAGATCACTTCATCGCTCACCATCTCTCTGTTCCAGGTCAGGTAGCATTTCTTCATGTGATTGGCGATCAGCTTTACCAGGGCCTCCTTTTCCGGTCCTTCCTCAAAACCCGAGGCTTCCTTGATCAGCAATTCGATGATCTTCCCGTAGTGCTTGTACCTGATATTATACTCACTGTAGGGAATGGATTTGGGCTTTTCAAAAAGCACCTCGGGCGTCGGTTTCTCATAGGGAGAGTCGATGTCCAGTTTAAAATCTGATATTATGAACAGATGATCCCATAACTTATGCTTGAAATCACTGATGTCGCGCAAATGGGGATTCAGGTTTCCCATGATAGCGATGATGGCATTGGCTGCTTTGTTCCTTTCTTCCCTGTTTTCAATCTGAACGGCATACTCCACCATCTTTTGTATGTTCCGCCCGTACTCGGGGAGGATCATTTTCGTGCGCTGTGAATTATAATCGTATTCCATCTGAAATAATTTTATGCAAAAGAACAGAAATCCGGGGGGATTTCAAAATGTTTCTGGTCAGGATCTACCGGATGATTTTCAGCCTGGCGAATTTAAGCAATAATTGCTTTTGTCCGTGTTCCTTGAAAAATACCGTTGCCTTCCGGTTGGGGCCGGGGCCTTCCATGCTCAATACCTTGCCGGTCCCGAACCGGGAGTGTTTCACCTGCATTCCTGTTTGTATTTCTGACAGGTCGTCCGTATTAAAATCACCAGCCGGCGCTGCCGGACGGGCGCGATCGATCCGGGTTTTCCCCTGAAGTTTACCGGGGGCGGGTGCAACTAAACCCGGCGAAGGGACTTTTCTCCTGTCACCGGGTGAACCTGTTTTGTTTGTTTTCCCTCTCCATCCAAAACCATTGGAGTTTCCGCCATAGGTTCCGGGGTAGCTGCTGAAAGGTTTAACCTCAACGGGCCGGTCGATGTATTCATCATCGATTTCCCTGATAAACCGGCTGGGTACTCCGTTTACGGGAACACCCCAGCGATACCGGGAGCTCGCATAGCTCAGTGTGACCTGTTTCATGGCTCTTGTGATGGCGACATAGAACAGCCGCCGTTCCTCTTCCAGTTCCTCCCGTGTGGACGAGGACAGGTGCGAGGGGAACAGTTCCTCTTCCAGTCCCGTAACATAAACGTACTGGAATTCAAGTCCCTTTGCCGAATGGGCCGTCATGATGGTGACCTTGTCCCGGTCCTCCTCCTTCTCGGTGTCGGCATCCGTCAGCAGGGATACGCTCTGCAGAAAGACATCGAGCGTTGTGTTGTCCGCATCCTCCTGCGATTCAACGAATTCCTTGATCCCGTTCAGGATCGCCTGCAGGTTCTCATATTTACTGAGGTTTTCGGGAGAATTTCCATAATGCAGGTCCTTCATGATCCCTGAACTTTTGGCGATGAAGAAAGCCAGGTCGAAGGCCTCCATGGTGTGCAGTTTTGCCTGGTAGTCTTTGATCATAGCGGTGAAGGCATCCAGTTTCCGGATCGTGCCCTGGTTAAAGAGGTGCTGGCAGGATCCGGTATCCTGGAGTATGTTCCATATTCTTGTATCTCTGCGCGCTGTTTCCTGTTCCAGTTTAGATACTGTGGTCTGCCCGATTCCGCGGGCAGGATAATTGATGATCCTGCGAAGCGCTTCCTCGTCATAGGGATTTACCGTCATCCGGAAATAGCCGAGCAGGTCCTTGATTTCCTTGCGCTGGTAGAAGGACAGGCTTCCGTAAACCTTGTAGGGTATGTTCAGTTTCCGAAGCGCTTCCTCGAAGATCCTGGACTGTGCATTGGTCCGGTAAAGAATAGCGATGTCCCGGTGCCGGAGTTGCCGGCCGTAGATGGCATCCTGAATGGCATTGGCGACAAGATAACCTTCTTCGTTGTCGGTGGCGGCACGAATGAGGCGTATCTTCTCGCCTTTTTCCTTTTTGGAAAAAACCTTTTTGCTGATCTGGCCATGGTTCTTGGCGATGATGCTGTTAGACGCTTCCACGATATTCCGGGTCGAGCGGTAATTGCGCTCGAGCTTGTACAGCTTATAACCACTGTAATCATGCTTGAAATTCAGGATGTTCTCGATCCGGGCCCCCCGGAAGGAATAGATGCTCTGGGCATCATCCCCGACCACGCAAATGTTTTTATATTTTGAGGACAGCTGTTTGGAGATCATGTACTGAACGTAATTCGTATCCTGGTACTCATCCACCAGGATATACCGGAACTGTTCCTGGTATTTTTCGAGTACCCGGGGGAAGTCGCGCAGCAGGATATGCATGTTTAGCAGGAGGTCGTCGAAATCCATAGCATCTGCCTTCTTGCAGCGATGGGCATACAGTTTGTAGATGTCCGCGATCCTTGGCCTGCGTGTGCGCTTGTCCGTTTCCGTCATCTGGGCACTTGAAAAATAGGCAGCCGGGGTGATCAGGTTGTTCTTGGCTGAGGATATCCGTCCTTGTATCTCCCCGGGCTTGTAGATCTGGTCGCTCAGGTTCATCTCCTTTATTATCTTCTTGATGAGGCTTTTGGAATCGGAGCTGTCGTAGATGGTATAACTTGAGGGGTAGCCCAGCAGGCTGCCTTCGCTTCTCAGGATCCTGGCAAAGATCGAGTGGAAGGTACCCATCCAAAGCTGCCATGCCAGGTTGGGTCCGATAAGTTTCCCGATGCGTTCCTTCATTTCCCTGGCGGCCTTGTTCGTAAAGGTCAGAGCCAGAATATTCCAGGGAGGGATCCCCTGGCTGAGCAGGTG
This sequence comes from Bacteroides sp., assembly GCA_030592145.1. Classification (GTDB taxonomy): domain Bacteria; phylum Bacteroidota; class Bacteroidia; order Bacteroidales; family SM23-62; genus SM23-62. Next base: position 6,341 of record JAUVKJ010000001.1, on the reverse strand, counting down.
GGCGATCCGGTAGGTCAGTACCCTGGTTTTCCCCGAGCCCGCACCTGCGATAACCAGGCTGGCTCCCTCATAATCAACAACGGCCTTCCGTTGTGCTTCATTCAGATCGCTTAAAAAATCTTTCTCCATAGTTATTTGATAGCTGCCAAAATTAACGATTTTTTCTTCTTTCAGAATATTTATCTTTGCCACTTTATTAATGGTTCTTATACTAAAATATAGCCCGGCAAAGTTTATTTAGGGAATAATCCATCAACAGCCTGCATGAAATCGGTTTCCGTATTCATATTTCGTTTTTTCAGCATTTTCCTGCTGGTCTTTTTTACCGTACAGGTTCCTGCTCAGATCACTTCTCCGACAGCAAACTACTCAGATTTACTGAATTATCCTGTATTTCCGGAGACCGATCCGTTTTTTGTTTTTCATGCCACGGCTCCCGGCACACCGGTGACGGGCACCCTGCTGGCTACTCCACCGGAAGGAACCCCTGGGTTTGACTTTGCCTGGAGAAAGTATGATCCCGGAAGCAATAGTTTTGGTACTCCCTTCCTGACAGAAACGGGGGAGGGAACCTCCACTGCAAACAACCTCGGCGGTGGCTGTTACAGTGTGCATATTACCTCGGCAGACCTGGATACTATGTTCAGAGCATGGGTTTTTCCGAATGATCCCCATGTAGAGGTCGAGAAGGGACCAGACGGGAAGGTCATGCCCTACCGGTACACCTGCGATTACCTGCGCCTGAACGGAATAACTGTGGCAGACACGATGCCCTATTATGATCTTTCCGGCGGACAGGCTCTGTACCTTCCCAACGGGATGGCTTTTGAATGGACCTCGGACAATCCGGATTTTGAGATTTTCGGGGCAAGGATTTTTTTAAACCTGACGATCTATAACCAGCCCCCCTGGTCCCGTCCCCCCACGAAGGATACCCGGTTTATTCTTACGGCCGTTGACAGTTTCGGGCTGTCGCGCAATGATGACGTGTTGTATGAAAGCGTCCATGTGAAAGCCGGGTTTACGATGTGGTATGAGGATCGATCGGACTTTGAAAGCGAAGGAATCTGGACAGAGTCTGAAAAACCCGAAGAAGAATCCCCACTGGAAGTAAGGTTTAAAAACGGTTCGGAGAACGGGGTTGAATTTGTCTGGACCCTTGTTGACAGTGCCAAAACAGGAGAGGATGCAGTGTTTACAACCTACGATGTTAATGACTCGGTAATCTACACCTACTACATTCCCGGGTATTACTATCCCGGCATGGTTGCTTACAGCGAGGCCGGGTGCGTGGATTCCTTTCCCCTGTTGGCCAATCCTGAAATACATGTCCTGCCATCGGAACTGGATGCGCCGAATGTTTTTACACCCAACGGCGACGGTGTCAATGATTTCTTTGTGGTCAGGGGGAAATCCCTGAGAGCCTTCAAAATCACAATCTTTGACCGCAGCGGGAGGAAGATTTACGAGTACGAGCATAGCGACGGGCGGTTTGAATGGGAAGGCTGGGACGGAACCATTCACGGCAAGGGGAACAGCTTTGCACAACCCGGCGTTTACTATTACGTCATCAATGCCCTCGGGTGGGATGCCACCATCTACCGTGGCATTAAACCCTACACCGGTTTCGTCTACCTCTTCCGTGAAGCCGAATAAAGCCATCATCAGTTTTTTCTACTCTTTCGCGATGCAACTCGTCCCAATAACTTGGGATTCAGACAGCATCACTCAAACGTAGAAAAACTGATGATGGCTATTTGGTATGAATATTGATATTATTTTGAATCATGATACCAGCACGAAAGAAATATTTGATTTTTATTCTGTCAATTCTTTACTTGTTTATTGGGATTGATATTCCGGGCCAGGATAGCCATAACGGTTACTGGTTACCTGTAACAGACACTCTGCGAATATTTCTGATATATGCAGAACTCACCAATGATCCGGACGATCCGGGCATATTCAACGGCTGGAAAGCCGGTGCTCTTCCCCCGGATCCCGGATTCCTCTTTGACCATCGATTATTACCAGGTGAAGAGCCTGAAGGTATGATAAGCAAATACTATTACCAGGCTTCCTTTGGCAAATATATTGTTCTTGCAGACTACTACCCCGAAATCGTCTCTATAGATTATAGTAAAGTAATTGGCCGTGGATTTAATCAGGTATTGGATAAAATAGCTGATACTAATGCTGATGATATCATTACCCGCCACGGTTATTCAATCAATAGTGGAGATTTCGATTTAATAACAACAAGCATCTATGGGAGTCCCAAAGAGAAAAAACCGGATTTAATGATAGATATGGTAATGGTCATCTGGAGAGTAAATTCAAAGATGACCAGGCACCTGTCAGCAGGATTTTGTGTACCAGGGAGGAAAATGTACGCGATGAAGGATATGAAAGGCATGAATTCATACAGCAGCTTCGTAAACAAGGACTACCGCCATTACTCGATTATCCGCCATGAGTTTTCCCACATGCTGCTTGGCGGGAATAACTTTCACACGGGAGGGTCCGGAGCCGGGACAAAAACTTTCATGTCATCCGCCGGTGGTTATGCCATGTTGAGCAGTTTCAACAAGTCTGCACCGGTTTACTGCGCCTTTGATCGAAGGAGACTGGGATGGAAACATTCCGATAACCGGTTCCAGATCTCAGCCCGGGATCCCGTCAGTGGAGAAGAAATTAATGCGGACCTGGTATACCTGCAGGATTTTCATCACGGCTCCAATGAATTCATCCTGCGTGATTTTGTTCAGACCGGCGATGTAATCAGGATTGAATTACCGTATTTGCAGGCATTCTCGAATAAAGTTCAAAAACAATGGCTCTGGCTTGAGAATCACCAAAAGATCGAGGGTAATATTGATCATGAGAAAGACACCCGGAAGGGACTTTATGCCTATATCCAGGTGGGGAAAGAAATACTCAGCGGGTTGGGTACTTACGGAGGTAACTGCAATTATACCTGGCCTGTAAGTGCATTTGGGAACTATGATTTCCGTATAGATGAGGAAGCCAAAGAGAGCATGATCAGTAATGATCTCAGCAATCCATTCACTGGTTACAACAATCTTATATACGGGGCTTACGACCTTAAAGACCGGGACGGGTTAATATACCGTGATGAGTTGTTCCTGGCTAAAAACCTGAAAGTAAATGGTGAATATCCTGACTCGTCTGTTTTTAATATTGGTACGTATCCCTTATTCGGGACATCCATGGATGCTTTTCAGCCGGGTGGCAAGATCGGGATTGACCGGAATCCTGTTGCCGTCCCTGTTATGACCTACCAGACCTCATCAAGCGTTCGTGCTCGTCCACGGGCTCCAACGGCTATTGACAACAGAACAATACACCTGAATGGTATCTCTGTTGAATTCACGGAACAATTGGCGGACGGGAGCATAAAACTGAAGATACGGTGGGATGACCGCAGTGTTGAAAAAAATGTCAGGTGGTGCGGTGATATATATCTGCACGAAGAACTCACGCTGGAAAAGAGCGCCAGAATTTTGTTGGACCAGGGAATCACCCCCCAGAAACCCATGGATCCTTTAGAATTTAACGGACAAGTTGTTTTTACCGATTCAACCCGGTTTACCTTAACCGGCGGATCCGGTATCAGGATGAAAAGGAGATCAAAAATAATAGTTGATAATAACAGTACTTTAATACTGGATCCGGGCAGCATCATTGATATTGACCGTGGAGCTAAGCTGATAATTACAGAATCAGGCAATCTGATAATCCATCCGGAAGCAAAGATAACCGGCAAGGGTAAGATTATTTTTATGAATGGTTCATCAGAGGATCAGGACTCAGTATTTAGAAGCCAATCCAGGTCGGGTTTTTCAAAATATTGAATTTCAAGATCATCCACATAAACGGAATCGGTTCCCGGATAATACATGTAAACTTTTATTGGCATATCGCGGATCTCTTCGGGAACAAAGAAATCAATAACTATTTTACGCCATCCGGAAGAGTCTTCGACTGCTGTAGTTTTTCTACTGAAATAAAATTGTTCCGGATCATCACCTGAGGCAATAATCCGGCATTGATCTTTTGGATCATATACCCATGCACTGATCGTGAAGCTCTCTCCGGCATCGACTTTCCCGAATGTGGTGCTTAGTGAAAAAGCATGATCCGGTGACAATTTCGAGGAATATCTGCCCTTACGGGCCATTTCCTTGCTCTGTGATTTACCAAAGTCCAGCATAATCGAATCATCGGAAGTCAGGAAATATTTTTCATCAGTTGACAGGTATTCCATATCACAAAAAATCTCCTGCTTGAGCCTTCTTTTATTAACATTAAAATTCTTTTCTTCTGACAACAGGTCAAAGACAAGGATATCCTTATATTGTCCAATCAGTGACCTGGTATAGTTCACCAAATATGGCTTCCAGAAAATCTCTTCGATTCCCATCACAAATAAATAATGAGCCCCTTTACTGATCGACTCCCGGATCCCGATGCTGTCCCGGTTATAATATACCGGCTCATCTCTTCCAAACCTGGCATCAACATAGGCAGTCCATCCGTTCATATCAATTAAATACAGAGCCAGCTGACTGGTACCGGGAAGACAGATTATTGTGTCACTTTGATGAATACCGTACTCAGGCAGTTTTTCTTTTATTTCCCGAAAAGAGAGGAATTCAGAATTCTCGTTCATCCAGCCTGTATATCTTTTTTCATATTCATGCCTGGCATAAATAATGTTCATCAAAAGGAAAAGTGCAAAAATTGTTTTGGTAACATAGTTGCTGAAAACAGCCGGAAATCTTTTAAGCAACCCATTGAATGAGCAGGCAAGGATCATAACCACCAGGATATACATATTGATGGTGTAATAATCATGTTCCCTGAAGGTCCAGAATTGAAGCAGAATGAAGAGGATTACTATTGGCAGGAGAAGTATCGTAATAACCAAAAGAAACGGATTAATATACTTGTAGTTAATTACGATAGATAATCCAAGTAAACCAATTAAGATAAGTGTATACTTATTAAAATAGGAAGCCATCCAGAGCCTCCTGACACCTTCAAGAATTCCACGTATTCCTTCCAGGTCATAATGCCATATTGGAAAAACAGTAGTTGAGAAATGAGTTGAATCGTGGATTGAATTATAAGTCCTGGCATAGATGACCCAGCTAATAATAATAAATAACACAATTATAAACGGCAATAGATGTATGAAACCCTTATCGAATGTTTTTGGCCGGCTTCTGTTCCAGGGAATGAACTCCATTCTTTCAGCAATGAAATAGGAAATGATTACAAAAACCATAAAAAGGCCTGTAATCTTGAAGGTTCCGGCCAGTAAATAAAACACTGCAGAGTAGTAGAGCGAGGAAGCCTTTTTATTCTCTGACCAGGAATAGAAGTGGTAGAAGCCAATGATTCCTAATGAAAGGGCTGAGATATTTGTCAGATAATTATTCGCATAATAAATCAGCAGAGGAGACGTGAACATAAGAATGGAAAGTACAAACGACCAAAAGTAATCTTTCAGCACCTTGTACAGGAGTAGGAACAAGTAATATAATCCGGCAAAAAAGATCATAAGATTAATCAGCCTGATAAGAAATTCATTCACGCCAAACAACTTATAGATTAAAGCCACCGTATAGTAAAACAAGGGGATTTCACTTGTTGCGCAATATCCACTCGTTCCATTATCCGATACCAGAAGATGAATTTGCGGATGAAAAAACTTCATTCCATATTTATAATAATTCAGGGATATTGAGGCACAGTCAGCCTGCCTCCATGCATGAACAGACTGTGGTGGATAAAAAAGTGTTTTGTGATATTGATAATAAGCTGAAAGAATAAATAAGACGGCGAAGAATAAAATACTCTTGGGATACAGTGATATTAACTTAGATTTTATGTCCATGCAGAGTGTAAACTACGCTTTCGTTGCTAAGGTAAGGCTCAATTATTAAAGTAAAAAGATAAAACTAAGATTTGCAGGTTTCTTTCTTAAAGAGGATATTAAACAAGCCATCTATAAAATTTTTTTACTGAAAAATTTTGCAATGGCGGTTTAATATCCCCGGAAAGAAAAAAACCGTCATAGCGTTTTTTGCGAAGCAAATTTTGCAATGGCGGTTTAATATCCCCGAAAAGAAATAAGCCTGATATCGGGAAGCGATATAGTGGCGATTCTGTATTCGAAAGGGATTATTAAATAAGCCTGACATCGGGAAGCGATGTAGCGGCGATTTTGTATTCGAAAGGGATTTTTAAATAAGCCGCCTGACATCGGGAAGCGATGTAGCGGCGATTTTGTATTCGAAAGGGATTTTTAATTA
>JAUVKJ010000342.1 GCA_030592145.1 Bacteroides sp. | reverse complement strand
GGCCATCCTGAATTCCCTGCTGCTCGGGTACAGGAAGGAGCTGGATCCGGCTGTCAAACAAAATTTTGCCCGCTCGGGTACCCTGCACATCCTGGCCGTAAGCGGACTGCATGTCGGGATACTGTACCTGCTGCCGGCCCTCCTTCTGAAGAGATTAAGACCTTATGCCGCCGCGGGAATCATTGGCAGCATCCTGGTTTTTACAGGCTTGTGGATGTATGCCTTCCTTACAGGATTGTCTCCTTCCGTGGTCAGAGCGGTATGCATGTGCAGCATCCACAGGCTGGCTGTCATGAGCGGAAGAAAGGTCAGCTCCCTCCATGTTGTATCCCTTGCAGCTTTCATCATGATCCTGTACCGCCCGGCGCTGGTGTTTGAAGCCGGTTTCCAGCTGTCCTTTGCCGCCGTTACCGGGATCATCTGCATGTACCGAAGGTTCCTGGCCTGTTTTCCCTTCTCCGGGTGGTTCGGTATGAGGATTTCCCAGATGGTATCCGTTTCCCTGTCGGCCCAGCTGGCCACCATGCCCCTGTCGATCTTTTATTTCCATCAGTTCTCACCGGCATCCGTCCCGGCCAACCTGTTTGTCATACCCCTGGTGACTGCCATTTTGTATGTGGGACTTTGTTTTTTTCTTTTCCCGGGACTGGACATTATTACAGGGTCTGCGGCTTTCCTGCTTCATTGGATGAGCTCATTCCTGGAGTGGTTTACCCGGACCCTGAGCGGGTTTCCCGGGGCCTGTGTGAATGGACTTTCCCTTGTTCCCCTACAGGTTGTTGTACTTTTTGCCACCGGTGTGCTGGCCCTGCTGTACCTGCGCTCCCGGAACGCCCGGGCATTGTTCCTGCTTCTGTCAGGTGTAATCCTTTTCCTGGCCCTTACCTGCATCCGTGAATACCGCATCCTTTCACATCACGGGGTCTATGTATTTTCCCTTCCGGGGGAAACTGCTATCGGTTTGGTCAGGGGAAGGCAATCTGTATTGTTCCGGGGGATTGATCCGGGGGAAGACTCCGGCAGGCTGCCCTATGAGCTGGTTTCGTTTTTCAGCCGCTACAAGCTTGATCCTCCGCTTTCGTTCAGCGGAAATGATTCCGGATCAGGCGATGCAGCATTCCCCTGGTACCGGCACATCGATTCCCCTGGAATGGATGCAATTTATATTGTATTTAAACAAAGGCGTATGCTTGTGCTTTCCGCGTGGAAAGAGGAATATTGCGTGGGTTTGCCAAGGCTGGATGCCGACATCCTGGTCCTTTGCAATAATCCGCGGGTAAACATCCCCACCCTGGTATCCCATTTCAATGTATCCCAGGTTATTGTTGACGGAAGCAATTATCCGGCATACCAGGGGAAGATCGAAACTGCATGCAGGGAAGCAGGTATCCGGTTCCACTCAACGGGAGTCAGGGGATACTTTTATTATTGATTTGAAAATATCCCATATTATATATTAATTTGCTAGTTCATTTATAACTCAACTCCGAAGAATGAGGATTTTAATCGCTGGTGCCGGTGAAGTCGGATCGCATCTCGCAAAGATGTTAAGCAATGAGAATCACGACATTGTGCTCATTGACCTGGATGAAGAAAAGCTTCGGCAGATCAGGTCTACCCATGACCTGATGACCATGCACGGTTCCGCAACTTCATTCGAACTGCTGAAGGATGCAAACATCCAGAAGGCGGACCTGCTTATCGCCGTCACGGAATCCGAGAATACCAACATACTGGCTGCTCTATTCGGGAAAAAGATGGGAGCAAAGAGGTGCATTGTCCGGATCGACAACCCGGAGTATATGAAATTCAATTACAAGGAGATCATTAACAACCTGGGGATCGATTACATGATCTACCCGGAAATGATCGCGGCAAATGAGGTTGTGGGACTTCTGCATAAGGCGGGCATGGCTGACCTGGTTGATTTTTCAAGGGGAAAACTGACCATGTATGTGATCAAACTGGAGGAAAATGCCCCGATCATCGGTAAAACCCTGCTTGAATCCACGCCCAAAAGCGAGGAGATTGAATTCCGTGCGGTAGCCATATCAAGGGACACGGAAACCATTATTCCAAGGGGCAGCGACCGTTTTGAAGTGAATGACCATGTGTATGTGATCACCAGCCAGGCGGGACTCGAGGTGCTGTTGAAATATTCCGGGAAGGAGCAGTATGATATCCACAATATCATGATCCTGGGGGGAAGCAGGATAGGAAAACGGACGGCCAAGATATTGGGAAAGCATCATAATGTGAAATTGATCGAGATCAACCGGGAGAAGGCTAACCAGCTGTCGGTTTTCCTTGAAAATACCCTGGTGATCAACGGGGATGGCAGTAATATGGATCTCCTTACCCAGGAAGGGATAAAGAAGATGGATGCCTTTATTGCCGTTACAGGAAACTCCGAGACCAATATTCTTTCCTGTACGCTCGCCAAGCAGATGGGGGTAAAAAAGACGATCGCGGAGGTGGAGAACATGGATTACATCAAACTCGCCGAGAACATGGGGATCGATTCAATCATTAATAAGAAGCTTATCACCGCCGGGCGGATCTTCCGTTTTACCAATTCCTATGATGTGTCGTTAATCCGTTGCCTGACCGG
>JAUVKJ010000002.1 GCA_030592145.1 Bacteroides sp. | reverse complement strand
AGATTATACTGAATTGAATATGAATATCAACTCCCTGATCCGGATTGCTTTTCATTTCATATGTACCATCCAGAGATTCAACCCTGCTTGCCAGGTTCTTGAGTCCGGTTTTTCCCACGTTATAATAATAGTCAGTGGCCGGATTAAATCCAATTCCATCATCCGTATAACGGAGGCTTATCTTATTTATGTTTTTTGAGAGAGCTATCTTGGCCGTTTTTGCGCCGGAATGCTTAAGAGTATTGTTTATTAATTCATTACAAATTCTGTATAATATTGCTTCTGTACTTTTTGAAAGATGATATTGTAAATTTTCAACCTGAAGCTCAAAATATACCTCACCTGTATTATTTATTTTATCGCACAGATTTTCCAGCGATTTGACTAGTCCATATTTATTGAGACAGGCGGGATTAAGATTGTTTATTACTTCTTCAAAGCTATTATAAGCCTGATCTGAGAGTTGTCTGAGTTGATTCAATTTTTCGACAACTTCCTTATTATCAATTTTTTCTAATTGCAAAAGCTTAATGTATAATCCAATACTGGATAGCAAAGATCCCATTCCATCATGAAGGTCCATGGCTATCCGGTGTCGCTCTTTCTGCTCTATTACAATAGTTTTTTCAAAATTTTTTGAATCTGCCAGGCTTATTGCATTTATCAGTTTTATTATAATGAAAATACAAAACAGGAGAATCAGAAAAGAAAAAAACATAAGGATTTGCAGTTCCTTATCCGTTGGGGAGCTTTTAATGAATGTGAAAAGCAACCCCCCAAATGAAAACAGGCTTAAACCCAGTACAACCAGGATAACTTTACTTTTTGTGTGAAGGCCATCTATGAACATACCATTCCGTAGTAAACTGTACAGTACAATTATGGATTGAATAATGGTTTAAAATTAATCTATTTTTTCTTTCTCATTCCTTACAGAATTTATAGATTACCTTGTAGGCGGCTTTAATGCCCAGTTCTCCTGCTCTGCTCAGGTCCCGGCAGCCTTCCGATGGGGCATCCATAAAAATTTCCAGCAGTCCCCTGTTATAGTATGCTTCTGCCAGCGTGGGCTTCAGTTCAAGGCAGTACGAGTAATCTTCCATGGCCTCCCTGAGTTCTTCTGAAAGGCTTTTCACATAAGCCCTGTTGAAGCGGGAAAAGGGGAAGTCCGGGTTCAGCTCGATCGACCTGTTGTAATCTTCAATGGCATTCCGGTAATATCCACTGATCGTGCTGATATCCTCACCGGAATAAATATTCTGGCTTTCAATTAAACCAATGATCTCTGCAATGGCAAAGTTATGGTTGCCGCGGATAAAGGCTGCAAGATAGTTATCCGACAGGCCTGTCCCGGATTCATCAAGGATGTTAATGGCATCCCTGTATTTCATCTGCCATCCGAGGATAAGGCTTTTTAACATGATATCATCTTCGCCGGCAAACGTTACCAGGCGGGAGGCCATTGATTCATCCGGCAGGGAATGGTCATGATTTTTCAGTTCGAGAACAAAGACCGGCTTTTGTTTTTGTTCAGGCAAACTAAGATCCTCAACGCGATTGTATGACTGGTCATACTGGTCTTCCCTCAGGCTTATGTAAAATACGGATATCATCTGGACCTCCTTGTCTGAATACTGGACTTTCGAGTTCATCACCCTTTCGGCCGGGGTAAAATCCGAATGGAAATCGGTTATGGTTTTAAGGTAGCTTATTTCACTGAGGTCGAAACCGGGGACCTTTATGTTCAGCAGGCTGTCAACCGTGTTCCTGTCTTCTGTATATCCCCCGAAGTCATCCTGTGCCATGCGGGTAATGGACCGGTTACGATAAGCATGAATTAATCCCGGATACAGATCAATAGCGCTTGAAAAATCATATTCTGCTCCCTCATAATCCTCCAGCCTGGATTTAATGATGCCGCGAATGTAGTAAGCGTATATGTTTTTGGGACTGAGCATGACTACCAGGTCGAAATCAGCCAGGGCCTCCGTAAAATGTTCATGTTCCAGCTGAAGCAACCCGCGGTTGTAATAGCCCACCGCATTGTTCCTGTTGAGATCAAGGGTGCGGTCATACGCCGTAATGGCCGAATCGTAACTATCAAGTCCGTGGTGACAAAGGGCAAGGAAGAACCAGGCCCGCACGTAGGATGAGTCTTTTTGCAGAATTTGATCATATTGTTCAATGGCCTTTTCATATTTCTCCTGGCGCTGGAAAATATTTCCCCGGGCCAGCCGGCAGCCAGGGTTGTGGGGATTGATCAAGGCTGCCGAATCACAATGATTCAGTGCAAGCTCATACTTCTCCTGGTTCATGTATATTATGCTCAGGTTAAGATGGGCATTATCCAGGTAGGGATCAAGAGCGATCGCTTTTTTATAATCATGAATGGCGCCGGCTGTATCTCCATATTCGAAGTGCAGCCAGCCCCTTGTGATAAAATATTCCGGGTGACGGTCGTCAAGCTCAATGGCTTTCTGTATATCCCTGAAGGCATCCAGGTACTGGCTTTTCCGGATCTTTACCAGTCCCCTGTAATACAGAGCCTCCGTTTTATAGTGTTTGATCTCAATACTGCGGGAAAAATCTGCTTCAGCGCCTGAATAATCCGAAAGCTGGTATTTTGCAAGTCCCCTGTAAAAAAACGCCTCAGCATGTTCCGGATCGTACTGAAGGATGGTATTGAATGTCCGCATGGCCTGTGTGTACTCCTGGCTGGCAAGCTGCTGCCGTCCCCTCATGTAATGGGTGCGGACGCTGATCTGTGAGTACAGTGAAGAAGTACACAAGACCAGGAAAACGGCAACTGTATAAGACTTGATTATTTTGGGATGCATCAATAATTATAGGCCACCTTATCGGAGGGGACGTACTTTTTCCACTGGTCGGTGCGGAACTGCCAGCAGATGGAAATATAATGCATTTTTATATTGGTGTAATCCGAAAAACTAACATTTTGATCGCCCAGATCTGAACCTGTATAACTGGAATTCAGGAAATGATCCAGATAATATTTGTATTTGATATTGAATCCGCCGGGGAATTGGACACCGCCGAATACAGCCGGCACAAATCTTTTTGTTTTGGAACTGAACCATTCCGAGTCCTTAAGCTTTGTCCCATTCCTGTCATTTGATAACCAGCGTTTGCCTTTGTATTGAAACAATAGTTCGTATTCTCCACCGCCAAAAATGTACAAATGCTTATCGAAAACACCCAGTTTCAGGGCAAGGGGTACCCCCAGGTTGTAAGAGCGGCGGATGGTTTTTGTAGGAATATCCGTATCGTAAATAAAACCGACGTTCCGGATTGCAAGTCCCGAAAACAAGCCGATCGAATTGTTGAAATCAACATGCCAGTATTGGCCGACGTTAAACACAATGGTATACCTGAGTTGTTCATTAATATTTTGACTATTTTGAGGTGTGCCTTCTACATTGGCCCACTGAAACAGGCTCTCCCAGCTTGAGATGGCATATACGTCCTGGGACTTTACCGGTTGGTAAAAAAGAACCGGAAGTGAAAGCAGGGCAAAAAATACGGATTTTTTCATGGTAAATGGTTTTAATGCGAATATACATATTAAAATCTTGCCAGTGCCTTCTCCGCCACGCTTTCCCCGATGGAAAGGCAAACTGTGGCAGCCGGTGAAGGTGCATTCAGAACGTTCACGGCCCACTCATTTTCGGCAAATACAAAATCATCGATCAATTCACCGTTACGGCCAATTGCAAGTGCCCTGACACCGGCGTCACCCGGAAGAAGATCTTCCTTCTGTATCTCGGGGATCAGTTTCTGAAGTCCCTTTGTAAAGGCAGCCTTATTGTATGAACGATAATATTCGCCAAGTCCGAATTTCATGAATTTGAACATGGCCTTCTGGAATCCCCCGAAGCTCAGCGCCCTTCCAAGATCACGGAAGGAAATATCAGATTTTTTGTAGCCTTCCTTCTTGAACGCAAATACCGAATTTGGTCCCGCTTCGATAACTCCCTTGATCATTCGGGTAAAATGCACCCCCAGCCAGGGGAATTCGAGATCCGGGGTAGGGTAAATGAGGTTTTTAACAAGGTATTCCCGCTCCTTCCTGATGCACATGTACTCGCCACGGAAGGGGATGATACGGAGATCCAGCCTGGATATGGTCATTGCGGCGATCTCATCGGATTGGAGTCCGGCAGTATTGATCAACAGCTTCGTTGAAAAAACTTCCCTGTCCGTTATAATCTCGGAATAGCCTGAACGGGTATGGATATTAAGAACTTTCTGGCCAAACAGGATTTCGCTGCCCTTGCGAACAGTTACAATCTCAGCCAGCTTTTCTGCTACGGTTTTAAAATCAATGATGCCGGCATAGGGCACATCAATCGCTTCAACACCATAAACGTGGGGCTCTTTTTCCTTCATTTCCGAAGCGGAAATAATGCGTATTTTCTCAAGGCCGTTCTGCCTGCCCCTTTCCAGGACAGTGCCAAGGGTGGCCTTCTCACTTTCATCGGTAGCTACGATGATCTTCCCGCAAAGTTCATATGGAATACCTTCCCTGTCGGCAAATTCAAGCAGCTGCTTATATCCGTTGATGCAATTCAGTGCCTTCAGGCTTCCCGGCCGGTAATAAATACCCGAATGAATTACCCCGCTGTTGTTCCCGGTCTGGTGAATGGCAACGCCGGGTTCCTTTTCTAAGATCAGAAGCCTGATGTCAGGTTTTTGCTCAAGAATCTTGTAGGCTGTTGCCAGTCCCACGATCCCGGCCCCTATAATGGTGATATCGTATTGCATAGTTTTTCGCGTAAAGTTATATTTATCCCGGATGGTTATTTATGATCGCCGGCAAAAGTAGGAATTTTAAAGGAGACGAAAAATGACTATAAATGCAACTTTTTCAATTATTGTTCTGTCATCATCCTGTTGCGTTTTTTTTATCTTTGTATCCTGCAGATATACATTTCAAAGAAGTTACGGCAACAAAAAAGTTGTGTAAATGATTGATTTTATATATATTGCAGGTGTTTTTATATCCTGATATGGAAAACAAGATGGTGTTTTTTGTAGACGATGACAAAATGATCCTGAACCTTCTTGAATATACATTTAAAAGCAGGGCAGGCATTGAGGTCAGAACATTTTTCTCCGGCGAGGAATGCCTTGAAAACATGCATTTAAAGCCTGATCTTGTAGTTCTTGATCATTTGTTCCCCGGAGATATGGACCAGTTGAGCGGTCTGGATGTCATAAAAAAAATAAGAGAAGCAGACAAAGATGTTTCCATCATTATTCTTTCAAGCCAGCAGGATGAGAATCTGATCCCGGAATTCCTGAAAGTCGGGGCGAACCAATACATTTCGAAAGACGATTACTTTATCGATGCCCTGATTGAATCGATCGAGGCAGAGGTGGGTCCATAATCCTGATCCCGAATCCTTCGCAAACATGCCCGATGCCGCAGAATTCCTGATCCGGGAGATGAGTACTCGCATGTACCGGGTATTGGCAGAAAAACTTTTGATAATTGATTATAATATTATACTTTTGCACGACAAAATTTCAGTGCTGTGGGAGGATTGAGGCAATATGCGATCCCGTTCAGGGGCTTGAAAGAAGGAAAGCATGATTTTGAATTTATCGCAGACCATTCGTTCTTTGAGCATTTTGATTCATCGGAAGTTAATAAGGGACTGGTAAAGGTTCATATAGAAATGATCAAACATACCCAGTTCCTGGAATTGCATTTCGAGCTTGCCGGCAAAGTAACCGTTCAATGCGACAGGTGCCTGGAACCTTTTGTTCTGGGGATTGATCATCAGGCCATGCTGTACATCCGGTTTGGTGAAAAATCGTATGAACAATCCGAAGAAGTGCTTGTTCTTTCGGATTCCGCCAGCGAGGTCAAGCTTGAGCAATACATTTACGAATATATTCACCTGGCCCTTCCATATCAGAGGATACATCCCGAGATTGACGGACATTCCGGCTGCGATCATGAAATGATAAAAAAACTTGACGACCATTCGGCAAGTGATGAATCAGATAGCGAGGACCCGAGATGGGATAAATTAAGAGGATTAATTAAAGAAACAGAATAAAATGGCACATCCGAAGAGAAAAATATCAAAGCAAAGAAGGGATAAAAGACGGACTCATTACAAGGCCGGGTTCACAACCCTGGCAACCTGCCCGACAACAGGTACCGTACACCAGTACCACCGTGCTTATTATGTTGACGGGAACCTTTACTACAAAGGGAAACTGGTTATTGAGGAAGAAGTATAAAATTGCATGAGGATCGGTGTCGACATTATGGGAGGGGATTTTGCCCCTGAAGCTACCCTGTCAGGTGCTGTCCTGGCTCGCAAGGATCTTCCTGATGAAACTGAACTAGTCCTTTTTGGGGATCAGGACCAAATAAAGGTAATTGCAACCCGCGAAAGATATGATCTAAGCGGGTTTACTGTTTTTCATACTACCCATTCCATCGGGATGGGTGACCACCCTGCCAAGTCTTTTTCGAAGAAACCGGATTCGGGGATCGTACATGGACTCAGGATGCTGAAAGACGGAGAACTGGATGGATTCGCTTCTGCAGGCAATACAGGCGCCATGCTGGTAGGGGCCCTTCAGATAGTAAATTCCATTCCAGGGGTGATCCGGCCCTGCCTGGCTACTTCCATCCCCAATGACAGGGGAACCCCGACAATTCTTCTTGACATTGGACTGAATACGGATTCCCGTCCCGATGTGCTTTACCAGTTCGGGATTTTTGGTTCGATATATGCCGAACTGGCTCACGGTATTAAGGACCCTAAAGTGGGACTCCTAAATATTGGCAAGGAGGATGAAAAGGGAAATCTGTTGACCAGGGCAACCTATCAGGCCATGAAGGAAACAAAAGACTTCAATTTTATTGGAAATGTTGAAGGAAATGATTTCTTTCGTGACAACGGTGTGGACGTCGTAGTATGTGACGGTTTTGTCGGGAACGTGCTGGTCAAAGGACTGGAGGCCTTTTATGCCATGCTGAGAAGGAGGAATATCAGGGATGACTTTACCGAACGGTTTAATTTCGAACAGTATGGAGGCATACCAATACTTGGAATACTTTCGCCTGTTATCATCGGACACGGAATATCCAATGGCCTGGCCATCAAAAACATGATACTTCATACCAGGAATGTGATCGAATCAGACCTAACCAGAAAAATTAAAGAGAAATTACAGTAATGACTAGAATCAGAGCAGCCATCACCGGTATTGGAGGATATGTTCCCGAGTACCGGCTTACAAACGATGAACTGAGCACCATGGTGGATACAACTGATGAATGGATAATGCAGAGGATTGGCATCAAGGAAAGAAGGATACTGAAAGGGGAGGGGAAAGCCACCTCCGATCTTGGGGCCAGGGCTGTCAAGGACCTTCTTGACAAAACCGGCACCTCTCCGAAAGATATTGACCTCCTGATTACTGCTACCGTTACACCCGACATGTTTTTTCCGTCAACTTCAAACCTGGTGGCACATAAAACAGAAATTAAAAATGCATGGACCTTCGATTTGGGCGCAGCATGTTCAGGATTCATATTTGCCCTTGAAACCGGGGCAAACTTTATCGAAAATGGAAAATACAAAAAAGTGATCGTTCTTGGAGCCGACAAGATGTCGTCTATCGTGGATTATACCGACCGGACCACCTGTCCGCTGTTCGGGGACGGGGCAGGTTGCGTACTGCTTGAACCATCGACCGAAGATGTTGGAGTAATAGACAGCATGCTTCATGTTGATGGCTCCGGTGCACCCCACCTGCACATGAAAGCCGGAGGGTCCCTGCGCCCTTCTTCACATGAGACCATTGACCGGAAGCAGCACTACATTTTCCAGGAAGGACAGACCGTATTCAAGTTCGCGGTTTCCAAGATGGCAGATATCTCCGTGGACATGATGAAGAAACATAATATTTTACCCGAAGATCTTGCATGGCTGGTCCCTCACCAGGCCAATTTGCGCATTATTGAAGCAACGGCCAGGAGAATGGGGATTTTAAGGGAACAGGTCATGATAAATATTCAGAGGTATGGGAATACCACGGCAGCTACCATACCATTATGCTTATGGGAATGGGAGGACAGGCTGAAGAAAAATGATAATATTATACTGGCTGCTTTCGGCGGCGGATTTACCTGGGGATCGGTTTACGTAAAATGGGCCTATAATGGTGCGCGAAAATCTTGATCATTCCAGACTAAATTCATAATTTTGAAAACCGGGAAAACATAAAAATCTTAAATAATGGCAAAGATCTATAACGAGAACGAGACCAATGGTATAAACATCATTGGTATTGGCACCAAGATAACAGGTGATGTTAATTCGAACGGAGACATACGGGTGGATGGAAGCTTATCAGGCAAACTCATTACCAAGGGGAAAGTTGTGATCGGGGAGACCGGCAAGATAAAAGGAGAGATCAATTGCAAAAACTCGGATGTCGAAGGTTCCATTGAAGGGAAAATCACAGTAGCTCAATTGCTGTCTCTTAAATCGAAAGCCCGGATCAATGGAGATATCATAGCTGCCAAACTCGCCATCGAGCCGGGGTGCCAGTTTACCGGCAACTGTGCTATGAATGCCGGCAGTCCAGCCTATGAAGAAACAATCCAGACCGACAAAACCGAAAAGCAAACCAACATCGATAAATAGCTATGCACGGTATTCCGGACTTGCTTTTCAAATGATAGCTATTATCCTGGTGGGGGTGTTTGGAGGGATGAAACTTGATGAGGTTGTCAAATGGGAATTCCCAGTGTTCACACTTGTTTTTACCCTCCTGGCAGTCGTGATGTCAATGTACTATGCAGTAAAGGACTTCATCCGGTTTAAAGATTAAAATACATGCAGGAGTCGCTCAGAAAATTCGGTTTTAATATTTTACTGCTGGCACTGGTCCTCACCGTCATCGGATACGGCCTGTTTTTATTTCTGATCCCCGGATCGTATTTCCCCCTTTTCCCCCTTGTACCCTTTTTCCTTTTTGCTGTTACCATCATTGTGCACATATATCTGGTCAGGGCCAGTAAAAACGATGCCCGTAAATTTACAGGCAGATACCTGGGTGCCATGGGTCTGAAAATATTCATCTACATTGTTTTCATGGTCCTGTTTCTTGTACTGGAAATGGAACATGCAATCCCCTTCCTTGTAAGCTTCCTTGTAAGTTATGCAGCGTTCACCCTGGTTGAGATCATCTCCATTCTTAAATACCTGAAACGACCTCAATAAAAAAAGCTGAGTTTTCCTGTAAATTATTCATTATAATATTCTTTGTTTTGTTATTTTTATTGCCTCATAAAGAGTGCATTCCATTTTGAGCAGAAAAATCATTTCATATTTTCTGGGAGCGATGTTATTTCTCCTTCTGTTTGCTGCACAACCCGGGCAGCAGGATCACCCCGGGGAAAAATTACAGGCATCCCTGACGGAAAACACAGAACAACAGGCAGCACATGGGGAAATCGAAAATGGCTTTTCCCCTTCCGATTTCATTTTCGATCATATCCTGGATGCTTACGACTGGCATATTCTGAGCTACAAGGATTTTCACCTGAGTATTCCGCTTCCTGTAATTATTTACTCCGGAACCAAAGGACTGAATGTTTTTATGTTTAATAAGTTCCATCATGGACACTCAGACTACAAAGGCTTCAGGTATGAAATCAAGGGTGAAAACCGGGGAAAGGTGGTTGAGATCATGGAAGATGGCAGTAGCGCCCTTCCTGAGCTCGACCTTTCATTTACAAAGAATGTACTGGCTATCCTGATCAGTATTATAATTATGCTCTGGGTATTTCTTTCCGTGGCGAAAGCATACCGGCACCGTCCGGACCAGGCTCCCACCGGCATGCAGAACCTGATTGAACCGATCATCCTGTTCGTCAGGGATGATATCGCCATACCTTCTATCGGGAAGCATAAATACGAAAGATTCATGCCCTACCTGCTGACGGTCTTCTTTTTCATATGGTTCAATAATATGATAGGCCTGATCCCTGTATTCCCGGGAGGTGCGAATGTTACCGGAAACATCACGGTAACCATGGTACTTGCACTTTTTACCTTTGCCATCACGACGATCAACGGCAACCGCAATTACTGGCTGCATATATTCAATATGCCGGGAGTACCCTGGTGGGTTAAGTACCCGGTGCCGCTGATGCCGGTTATCGAGATCATCGGGATGATGACCAAGCCCTTCGTGCTGATGATCCGGCTTTTTGCCAATATGAGCGCCGGACATATCATCGTGCTGGGATTTTTCAGCCTGATCTTTATTTTCGGGGAAATAAACCCGGCACTGGGTTACGGGGTTTCTGTTTTAAGCCTGGCATTCACAATTTTCATGACCATGCTTGAATTGCTGGTAGCCCTGATCCAGGCATATGTATTTACCTTACTCTCTGCCATTTATTTTGGAATGGCAACGGAAGAGCATCATTGACATTTTTTTTCACTAAATAGTTTTAATTATGAGTACATTAATGGTTATTTTGGAAGCAGCACTCGGGAACCTGGGTGCCGCTCTTGGCGCAGCGATCACTGTCGTTGGTGCCGCTCTGGGAATCGGGCGCATCGGCAGTGCTGCCATGGAAGCCATTGCCAGACAACCCGAAGCTGCAGGCGACATCCGGTCAAATATGATCGTTGCCGCCGCCCTTATTGAAGGAGCAGCCTTCTTTGCCATTGTGGTTTGTATGCTGATCCTTTTTATGGGATAAAGGGAACACCTGCATGGTTCTGCGATTGGCAGATCCATGCAGGTTGGTTTGAAATCAATACAACAAAAATATGGAACTAGTAACTCCTGACATTGGAACCATTTTCTGGATGTTGCTGATGTTTATCATCCTGCTTGTCATTCTGAAAAAGTTTGCCTGGAAACCAATTCTGAACGCACTGTCGAACCGGGAAAAAACCATCGAAGAATCCCTGCGTTCCGCAGACCGGGTAAGGGCAAAGATGGAACAGCTCAAGGCAGATAATGAAAAAATCCTGGCCGAAGCCCGCGTGGAGAGAGACGGCATGATCAAGGAAACCAGGCAGTACAGTGAAGAAATACTGAAAAAGGCCAGGGAAAAAGCCGGTGAGGAGGCCAAACGCCTGATCGAAATGGCCAGGGAACAGATAAAGAACGAAAAGGATTCAGCCATGGAGGAGATTATCAAACAGGTGGCCGGGCTTTCCGTGGACATTGCAGAGAAGATACTGCGTGAAAAACTAAAAGATGAAAAGCAACAGAAGGAACTGATCGAAAAGCTCCTGAAGGATATCAAACTGAATTAGCAAATGAGCACGGGCAAGATCGCTGTAAGATATGCAAAAGCACTGTTCCTCAGCGCAAGGGAGCAGAAGCTGCTTGACCCCGTAAGGGCCGACATGGAGATTCTCCTTAAGGCCACAACCGGGATTCAGGATATAAGGCAGCTTCTTGAAAGTCCCATAATTAATTCAGGCAAAAAAGCCAACGCCCTGGTCGAAATATTCAAATCCGGCATAAGTGAACTCAGTCTTGATTTTATTCGCCTGGTGACCGGAAACAAGAGAGAAGAATACCTGCCGGGCATGGCAAGATATTTCATCCAGCTCTATAAAGAGGAAAAAGGGATAAAGGTGGCCACCATATCCTCTGCGGTAAGCCTTGACAGTGAAAGCAGCAGACAGATCGGGGAAATGATCAAAAAGGCATTTAAGGCGAAAATTGAATTGCAGCAGGAGGTAAGGGAAGAACTGATCGGCGGATTCGTGCTCAGGGTGGAAAACAAACAACTCGATGCCAGTGTGAAAGGGAAACTGGAAAGGATTAAAAAGGAACTACAGGAATAATATTATAAACAAAAAAATGGCTGGAATCAAACCCGCAGAAGTCTCCGAGGTGCTTAAAAAGCAGCTTGAAGGAATCATAATAACCGAAAAATTAGAGGAAGTTGGAACGGTTCTCCAGGTTGGTGATGGTATCGCCAGAATTTACGGATTGAACAATGTGCAATCCAATGAACTGATTGAATTCGAGAACGGGATTGTCGGGATGGTACTCAACCTCGAAGAGGATAATGTCGGTTCGGTTCTACTGGGATCCTCCGAGGGAATCCGGGAAGGGGATTCGGTCAAACGAACCGGAAGAATAGCCTCGATTGACGTTGGGGAAGGCATGCTGGGAAGGGTGATCAACACCCTCGGCGAACCATTAGACGGACAGGGCCCCATCAAGGGTAAAACCATTGCCCTGCCCTTCGAGCGGAAAGCTCCCGGGGTGATCTACCGCCAGCCTGTGAACGAACCGCTGCAGACCGGGATCAAACCCATTGATGCCATGATCCCGATAGGAAGAGGTCAGCGGGAATTGATTATCGGTGACCGCCAGACCGGAAAAACAGCTATTGCCATTGACACCATTATCAACCAGAAAGAGTTCTATGATAAAGGGGAACCCGTATATTGTATCTATGTGGCTGTGGGACAAAAAGGATCCAATGTGGCGAACATCGCTGCCATCCTGGAACATTATGGTGCAATGAATTATACCGTGATCGTATCTGCTACGGCCTCCGATCCGGCTGCACTACAGTTCTATGCACCGTTTGCCGGATGTACCATTGGTGAATTCTTCAGGGATACCGGACGTGCTGCCCTGATCATTTACGATGATCTATCCAAACAGGCTGTATCATACAGGGAAGTCTCCCTGCTGCTCAGAAGGCCCCCCGGAAGGGAAGCATACCCCGGGGATATTTTTTACCTGCACTCAAGGCTGCTGGAAAGAGCTGCCAAAGTGATTGAATCGGATAAAATCGCAAAGCAGATGAACGATCTTCCGGAAGCCCTGAAACCATTAGTCAAAGGGGGAGGTTCACTGACGGCCCTGCCCATTATCGAGACACAGGCGGGAGACGTTTCCGCCTATATCCCGACCAATGTGATTTCCATTACCGATGGACAAATTTTTCTTGAATCGAATCTCTTTAACGCGGGGGTTAGGCCGGCCATTAATGTTGGGATATCCGTATCACGGGTCGGAGGTAAAGCACAGATCAAGGCTATGAAATCTGTAGCCGGGACGCTGAAGCTTGACCAGGCCCAGTACAGGGAACTGGAAGCTTTTGCAAAATTCGGATCGGACCTTGATAAAGCTACCCTTGCAATCATTGACAAAGGAGCCAAAAACGTAGAGATCCTGAAGCAGGGACAGTATGCACCTGTGCCGGTCGAAAAACAGATCGCAATCATTTTCTGCGGAACACACGGACTCCTGGCCAATGTGCCGCTCAGCAAGGTAAAGGAATTTGAAACCGAATATCTCGAATTCCTTGAACTGAAACATAAGGACCTGCTTGCAGAACTCCGAAAAGGTGTTATGACCGAAAAGGAAGAAGACGTCCTTGATAAAGTAAGCAGAGAAATCGTAGCCAGATACGAGGTGAAAGAGTAAATGGCAAATTTAAAGGAAATACGAAACCGCATTGATTCGGTCAGCTCTACCCAGCAGATCACTTCTGCCATGAAAATGGTATCTGCAGCCAAGCTACGCAGGGCACAAGAAGACATTGTTCAGATGCGACCCTATGCAGAACAATTGCACATGATCCTTACTCACCTGAGCGATGCGATCAGGGATGAAGAAGACGATCCCTATGGAGTACACCGGGAATTATGGCGCTTGCTTATTGTGGTTGTGACTTCGAACAGGGGACTTTGCGGTGGATTTAATTCAGCAGTATTAAAACGAACATCACAACTGGTATCTGAAAATTACAGAGTCCTGATGCGGCAAAAATGTGTGGATTTCTATGCAATTGGCAAACGGGGGGCCGAATTCCTCAGAAAAAATCATTTTCAGATGATCGGGGAGAAAAGCGAACTTTTCGACGACATGAGCTTTGAAAATGTAATGCCGGTCGCTGAAAAGATCATGAGCGATTATACCCTTAAAAAGTACGACAGGGTATTACTGGTTTATAACCAGTTTAAAAATGCCGCTGTCCAGACACTTGTAACCGAGCAATTCCTGCCGGTTGTGCATCCCGAGAAAACAGATGACTCCAATATAATTACCGACTATATTTTCGAACCTTCAAAGGGATATATTGTCAAGGAGCTGATCCCCAGATCCCTGAAAATCCAGTTCTACAAGGCCCTGATGGATTCACATGCTGCCGAACAAGGAGCCAGGATGACATCCATGCACATGGCCACGGACAATGCCACGGAAATCATCCGGGAACTGCGCCTGACCTATAACAAGGCCCGGCAGGCCAGCATTACCAACGAGATCCTCGAGATCGTTTCAGGGGCTGAGGCCCTGAAAAAAGGTTAAGCTGTAAAATCACCCCAGGTTCCTGTAATCCTGCCTTTATGCTTCCGATCATTCTGAACTCCATTTTTAATACTTCTTGGGTATTTTTACCCATCGATAGGGCAAAATATCCGATAATTTACCCCCTACATGGGGTAAAATCCTCAAAAAAATCTATTTTTGTATTAAACAGACTGAAATGATCCATAGGAAATTATTCGAAAAATTAAAGGTTCATATTCCTAAAAAGGAATTCAGCATTGTTACAGGGGCCAGGCAAACGGGTAAATCAACTATTCTGCGGCAGTTGGAAACATACTGTAGGCAAAATAATATTCCGGTTGTTTTTCTGAATATTGAATACAAATCAATACTGGCAGAACTGAATGAAAATCCATTGAATACTTTAAAATTTCTGCCTGATACTGACAAAAGAGTAGTAGCGCTTGTAGATGAAGTCCAGTATCTGGATGATCCTTCAAATTTCTTAAAGCTTCTGTATGATGAACATGTAGATAAAATTAAAGTTATGGCAACCGGGAGCAGTGCTTTTTACATTGAAAGGCGGTTTAAGGATTCTCTGGCAGGCAGAAAAAAACTATTCCATTTACCGACCTGCACATTCGATGAATATCTTGAATTAAATGGCAAATCAGACTTGCTTGAAGAAAAAAACCATTTAATAGCCAACTCCGGGTCGAAAAGTACTTTAATAGATTACCTGCAGATCGAGTGGGAGTTCTATATGATTTTTGGAGGATATCCGGCAATTATTACCGAACCCGATACAGAGGGGAAAATTGACCGGTTGAAAGAGATAAGGGACTCATTTGTAAAAAGAGATATCCTGGAGTCGGGTGTAAGCAATGAGGCGGCTTTTTACAAGCTGTTCAGGATTTTGGCATCACAAAGCGGTAGTTTGGTTAATGTAAATGAACTGGCTTCCACATTACGAATTAAGAATGATACGGTCACCAGCTATCTTTGGATAATGGAGAAGTGCTTTCATATCAAATTAATAAAACCTTTCTACAGAAACCTGAGAAAAGAATTGATCAAGATGCCCAAAGTATATATGCTCGACACAGGCTTAAGAAATTGTTTGTTAAATAATTATCAGCCTATTGCTCAACGTGCCGACAGGGGGGGGCTCTGGGAGAATACTGTTTTCAGGATACTTGCGGATAAATATAGTCTTGACACAATACACTTTTGGCGTACAAGCGCAGGGAATGAGATTGATTTTGTACTCCCCGATATTGATGAGCCAATAGCCATCGAAGCGAAATACGATAAACACATGTTGAAACCATCAAAATACAAACTTTTCACCCAGGCCTATCCGGAATTACCCCTTTCCTTTATGTCGGCTCATCCCTTTGATGAAAGATTTTTTCAAAGAATTGAGAATCCCGGATATGACCTGGCTACAGGTCAATAATCAAATGATATTGACCTGAATTGAAGTCAATTTGATTAAATGGAATTTTAATACTCCTCCCAGTGCTTAATGGCAATGTCTTCTTCGCTGAGTTTGCAGAATGCAATGATGAAAGCCGAGGCCAGCCTTGCATTGGTTATCAGGGGTATGTTGTAATCCACGGCAAAGCGTCGTATGGAATAATCGTTGCTTAATTCATCCGAGCTCAGGTCCTTTGGGATGTTGATCACCAGGTCGATCATCTTGTTTTTCAGGTAGTCAAGGGTGTTGGGCTTTTTATCCTCGTCCGGCCAGTGGAGGACCATGGCTTCAATATTATTCATGCTGAGGAAATCGGCAGTCCCTTTCGTGGCAAAGAGGTTATACCCCTTTTCGGCCAGCATGCGGCAGGAATTGATCAATTCCACCTTGGAGCGCATGGGACCCGTAGACAGCAGTATGTTCTTTTCAGGAATGGTATATCCTACCGACAGCATTGCCTTGAGAATGGCTTCGTAGAAATTTTCCCCGATGCAGCCTACCTCCCCGGTTGATGACATGTCAACACCCAGCACCGGGTCGGCCTTTTTCAGTCTCGAAAACGAGAATTGGGGGGCCTTGATACCGATGTAATCCAGGTCGAAGATTGACTTGTCCGGTTTTTTATAGGGGAGGTCGAGCATTACCCTGGTTGCGGTGTCGATGAAATTTGACTTCAGGACCTTGGACACGAAAGGCATGCTGCGGGAGGCCCTCAGGTTGCACTCGATCACCTTAATGTCGTTGTCCTTGGCAAGGAATTGCATGTTAAACGGCCCCGTAATATTTAAGGCAGTGGCAATATCGCGGGAGATCTTTTTGATCCTTCGAACCGTCTCGAAATAGATCTTCTGCGGGGGGAAGACCATGGTGGCATCCCCGGAATGGACGCCGGCAAATTCAACGTGCTCGGAAAGGGCATAAACCAGAAGCTCACCGTTCTTTGCCACGGCATCGATTTCAATTTCCTTGGCCTGCTGAATAAACTCGGATACCACCACCGGGTACTGTTTGGACACCCTGGCTGCCAGGTTCAGGAAATGCTCCAGTTCCTCCTTGTTGGATACGACATTCATGGCTGCACCCGACAGCACATAGGAGGGACGGATCAATACCGGAAATCCAACTTCGCCTACAAAGACATTAATATCATCGATACAGGTAAGCTCTTTCCAGCGTGGCTGGTCAATATGCAGCTTATCAAGCAACATTGAGAACTTATACCGGTTTTCCGCATTGTCGATCGAAAGGGGAGAAGTTCCCAGGATATGTACATCCTGGTTGTACAGCCTCATGGCCAGGTTGTTGGGAATCTGTCCCCCCATTGAAACAATCACCCCTTTGGGAACCTCCAGGTCCACAATGTCCATGACCCTCTCGAACGACAGCTCATCGAAATAAAGGCGTTCACAAATATCGTAATCGGTACTGACGGTCTCCGGGTTGTAGTTGATCATAATCGAGCGGTAACCCTGTTCATTCAGTGTATACAGGGTATTTACACTACACCAGTCAAATTCCACGCTGCTGCCGATCCGGTAAGCACCGGATCCAAGCACGATAACAGATTTGTCATCCCGGGCGAAATCAATGTCATGCTCTTCCCCGCTGTAGGTCATGTAAAGATAATTGGTCCGGGCAGGATACTCTGCGGCCAGGGTATCGATCTGCTTGACAGAGGGCAGGATGTTTCTCTTTTTACGCCAGTTCCTGACTTCAATGGTTTTGTCTTCCATGGCTCCCGAATCGGGATTAAGAATGTGGCGGGCGACCTGGAAATCTGAAAAACCAAGCACCTTGGCTTTCTTCAATTGCTCATCCGGAAGCTCTTTCAGGCTATTGTAGCTTTCCAGTACGTTTTTCATTTCGAAAATATTCTTCAGCTTGACAAGAAACCATTTATCGATTTTCGTCAGCTCACAAATCCGGTCCACCGTATAACCTTTTTCAAAAGCCTCTGTAATCACAAGTATCCTCATGTCCGTGGGCTCCGACAGTTCCTTTGCAATATCTTCGAAATTCAGGTCCCGGTTTCCCGTAAACCCGTGCATTCCCTGCCCGATCATACGGATCCCTTTCTGGATGGCCTCCTCGAAGGTCCGGCCGATTGACATAACCTCACCGACGCTTTTCATGGAGCTGTCGATCAGCTTACTGACGCCGATAAATTTGTTGAGGTCCCAGCGCGGAATCTTACAGACAATGTAATCCAGCGCCGGTTCAAAAAAGGCAGATGTCGTTTTGGTCACCGAATTTTTCAGTTCATGCAGTCCGTATCCCAGGCCGAGTTTTGCTGCTATGAATGCAAGCGGATAACCGGTAGCCTTGGAGGCCAGGGCGCTGGAGCGTGACAAACGGGCATTGACTTCGATCACCCGGTAGTCCTCCGAATTCGGGTCAAGGGCATACTGGATATTGCACTCCCCGATGATGCCGATGTGACGGATAACATCGATCGACAATCTGCGGAGTATGTGATATTCACTGTTGGTGAGGGTCTGTGACGGAGCCACGACGATGCTCTCCCCTGTGTGTATTCCCAGGGGGTCGAAATTCTCCATATTACAAACCGTGATGCAATTATTAAAGCGGTCGCGCACAACCTCGTATTCAATTTCCTTCCATCCCTTAAGAGATTCCTCAACAAGGATCTGGGGGGAATAAGAAAAGGCCCTGGATGCAAGTTTGACAAGTTCATCTTCGTTTGAACAGAACCCGCTTCCCAGTCCCCCAAGAGTATAAGCAGCCCGTATGATGATGGGATAGCCTAGTCCCTCCGCGGCTTTTTTTGCTTCATCAATGGTTTCTACCGCGCGACTATTCGGGGTTTTGATATCGATTTCCCTGAGCCTGCTGATGAAAATCTCACGGTCTTCCGTATCAATGATTGCCTGGATGGGAGTACCGAGAACCTCAACTTTGTATTTTTCCAGGATCCCCTTTTTAAAAAGTTCAATTCCGCAGTTCAGGGCCGTCTGCCCGCCAAAAGACAACAGTATTCCGTCCGGTTTTTCACGGGCTATGATTTTTTCAACAAAACCGGGAGTTACCGGAAGAAAATAGATTTTGTCGGCGATCTTTTCAGAGGTCTGGACAGTCGCGATGTTGGGATTGATAAGGACAGTGGAGATTCCTTCTTCCCTGAGTGCCTTGAGGGCCTGTGACCCGGAATAGTCAAATTCACCGGCCTCGCCGATCTTTAATGCTCCCGATCCCAGTACAATTACCTTCAGGATGTTCTTATTCATATGCGCACAAAAATAAAAATATTTTAGCAAAATGTGTTGGAAAATAGATAAAATGTATAAATTTGCAAAACGGAAGTATAAATATACAGTATGAAAACCAGAACCCATCGCCTGCTGGCCATACGGAAGATTATCGAAGGAGGGGCCATTTCAAATCAGGTAGAGTTGCTGAAAAAACTCGGGAAGGCCGGATTTAAACTGACGCAGGCGACACTTTCGCGCGACCTTAAATTCCTCCAGGCAGGCAAACGCCCGGACAAGGAAATGGGATACATATATACCCTTCCGGGGAATGCCACCGGGGCAAATCCCCCGGCACTGGAGGGGATATTTCCCCTGAACGGATTCGTATCCATGGATTTTGCCTGGAATATAGCCCTGATCAAAACACAGCCCGGTTATGCAAACAGCATCGCATCGGCCATCGATACACTGGATGCATTTGAGATCCTCGGTACCATCGCCGGCGATGATACCATACTGATTATCCCCCGCGAAGGGATCACCCGGGAAGATATTATTAATATTCTGGCGGTGTTTTTACCGGTAGAATAAATGAAAGAGATAAATATGGAGAAGTTTGTTATTTCAGTTGCAGGAGAGGGACATATGAGCTATGTACCCGATATTGAAAAGGCCATCCTTGAAGCTTCAAAGATAAAAGGCACGGGTCTGGCAAAACGATCGCAGGAATACCTGTCCGGCAAGATCCGGGGAGGGAAGGCCATAATTGCTCTTTCAGATAAAGGGGATTTTGCGGGATTTTGCTATATAGAATCATGGGGACATGAAAAGTTCGTTGCCAATTCCGGACTGATCGTACCGGAGAAATTCAGGGGAAACGGATTGGCCATGAAGATCAAGGAGGAAGCCTTCTGGCTTTCAAGGAAGATCTTTCCGGAGGCAAGGATGTTCGGTTTGACCACCAGCCTGGCCGTAATGAAGATCAATTCAGCCCTGGGCTACAAACCGGTTACTTTTTCCGAACTGACCGA
>JAUVKJ010000254.1 GCA_030592145.1 Bacteroides sp. | reverse complement strand
TGACATAAACATCGGTTAATGAAAACATACGGTATACATCATCTCCCCGCAGGAAACCGGTAAAATGGAATTTGTCCATGATGCTCAGGGAGGCGGCATGCAAGATCATTTTTACCATCATGTCTCCACTACCGGCCATGACGAATCGTACATTGTCCATTTTTTGCAGCACCTTTTTTGCTACTTCGATAAAGTATTCAGGACCTTTCTGTATGGTGATTCTGCCGAGAAAAGTAACAACCTTCTCATTGTATCCTTTTCTAACGGTAGTATTCTCTTTTTGAACCACGGGGTCGACGGCATTATACACGGTTACCACCTTACCCGGGTCAACTCCGTAGTTATGGATCACCGTATTGCGGGTAAGATTGCTTACAGAAATTATTTTATCTGCCGCATGCATACCGGTCCTTTCCATGTCATACACGCCCGGATTAACATTTCCACCGCTCCGGTCGAAATCCGTGGCATGCACATGCACCACCAGGGGCTTACCGGAAACTTCTTTGGCTGCCATTCCGGCCGGGTAGGTAAGCCAGTCATGAGCATGGATCACATCGAAATCATAACTTGCTGCAATTTCAGAGGCAACCGCAGCATAATTTGCGATTTCCTGAAACAGGTTTTCCCCGTACCCGCCTGTGAATTCAAGTTTGCCGCTGAAATGGGTATGGACATACTGTTTCTTACCCTCCTTATCTTTCGAGACCTGCTTGAAAAAATCTTCCGGATCGGTATAGGGAACGATGTTGGAATTCACCTCCAGGAACCGGATCTTCTCAAAAATTTTTTGATAGTGTGTATTCTGTTCTCTGAGCTGTACATCATTGGCTCCGATCAGTCTTAATCCGGACTGGTCCTCATCCCCGAATGCTTTCGGCACTACAAAAAGGATCTCTATATCGTCCAATTGAGACATCCCGTTGGTAAGACCGTAACATGCCGTACCCAGTCCCCCGGAGATATGAGGCGGGAATTCCCATCCAAACATTAACACTCTCATATGCAGGATATTATTTATTCAGTTGCACTGTAATTCTTGATCATTCTCCGGATCCTTAACAGGGCTGCCACGCTCCATGCCTGGGAGATGGCTCCCCTGCCGGCATGTGGCGGGTCGCCGTCATAGATCTCCGAGATGGAACCGATTCCGTTCCTGTTCATTTCCTCTTCAAATCCATAATATATCTTCCTGACCATCGACAGTCCAGATTGTTTATGTATCTGCAGATAAGCCTCGCAAAAATGTTCCAGCAGCCATGGCCATACCGTTCCCTGGTGATAGGCTTCATCACGGCTTTCCTGCTTACCGGCATATACACCCTTATAGGCAGGATTCTTCGGTGAGAGGGTTCGTAATCCTCTCGGCGTAAGCAATTCCTTTTCCACTACATCCAGGATTGATTTTTTCATTTCCGTAATAAGCGGAGAATATTTCATGGCCGCGGCAATTACCTGGTTTGGCCGAACAGAGATATCCTGCTTTCCGTCCTTAACACAATCGGCAAGGTAGCTTCCTTCACCGTACCAGAACGTGGGCACAAAAGTTCCTTCGATCCGGCCCGGAAGCTCCTTCCATTCCCCGATGAATTTTTTATCACCTGCTGCTTCGGCCAGCTCCAGGGCAAACCTGATCCCATTATACCATAGTGCAGAAATCTCTACCGGGTTGCCTTCTCTCCGGGTCACCGGTGTATCGTAAACTATTGCGTCCATCCAGGTGAGTGCTTTGTATTCTTCCCCGGCATAGATCAGCCCGTTATCCTGCATGTGAATATTAAACAGTGTCCCGTCCCTGAAATGAGTGAGTATATGTTTGATGTACCTGCCGTATTTCTTCCAGAGATCAAAGTCCGGGTCATAGGTATGGAATTGCTGAAGTGCCCATATGAACCAGAGGGGTGCATCTACCGAGTTATAAGCAAAGTCCTCGTCGCTGCCCATGTTAGGAAACAGTCCGTGTTGCAGCTTTTTCACCATGGTATCTACAACCGCAAGGAATGAATCCCGGTCACGAATGGCGATGGTCAGCCCGGGCAATGCAATAAATGTGTCCCGCCCCCAGGTACCGAACCAGGGAAATCCCGCAATCACCTCGGCCTTTTTGTCCTTTCTCACGATGAATTGCTGGGCGGAATTAACCAGGCAGTGATAGAAACTTGACCTGGGTATGCGCTTGGACAGTTCGTTGTTATATTTCCGCTTAAGGCTGGCCGTAGCGGCCTCTTTGGTGCCGGCTGAGAATATTATGGATTCTCCCGGCTTCATGGTTAATTCAAAATAACCCGGGACGAACAGGTCTTCCTTGTAGGCATATCCCCTCTCCATTTCCTTCATGTATTCGACGTTGTAATACCAGTCGGGCACGTGTACATAATCCGGTTGTTTGGAGAACTGCATGAAAAGTTCAGGGTATCCTTTATACAGGCGGGAAGCAATGCCATTGTCAACTTTCCTGGCCTTCGTGTTCGCATACAGGTTGGATTTGCTCAGGGTATGTACATTCCGGAATGCCAGAAAGGGACTAAACCGGATCTTAATGGAAGCCTGGCTCTCCACCAGAGAATATTTTATCAGGACCTGCTGTTCCCTTTCAACCAGCAGCCTCTCCATGATCAACACAATGCTGCCCACACGGAATGTGGTCCGGGGTACGGTCTCGGCCTCAAAATCCCTTACGTATTTGTGTCCCTTGGGCGAAATATTATCCCCCTCGTATTTCCGCACTCCAAGGTTGAATTCCTTGTTCTTCTCAACTATGGTTACGTCAAGGGATGACAGCAACACATGCTTTTCCCCGCCGAATTGCTCGAGGGGAGAAATCAGCAGTCCATGGTATTTGCGGGTATTGCATCCAATGATGCTGAGACAGGCATAGGAGCCTGCCCGGTTCGACCGGAGGATCTCCTTTTCGAGCGAATACTCGAGATTAATCAGTTGATTCTTATCAAATTGTATATAACTCATTCTTGTATGTTTTGCAAATACATATGGGAATCACAAAAAAGTCTGTAAATATCATTAAAAGCAATCAATATTTCAATTTTTTTTGCACCCAATTGATAAAATTTACGTTAGTAAAAATACGTATCTTCGCAAACGTAAAAAATTCCATCTGATTCCTTGCAAGCGGCGGATAAATATGATGCAGTCATCCAAATTGATACTCGAAGAACTTAAAAAACGAAAACAATGAAGATCAGAAGTTTATGGATTTTCCCGATCCTGTTCCTTCTCTGGTCCTGCACTGGGAAGAAGGACGGTTTTTCCGTAAGCGGGAAACTTGAGAACGGATCCGGGCAGATGATCTACCTGAAAGAAATGACCAGCACGGATATGATCCCTGTAGATTCAATTGTGATCGATACTTCCGGCTTATTCATAGTCCACGGTATATCCCCTGAATTAAGATTTTTTGCCTTACAAACCAATCCTGAGAATTCAATTTACCTGATTGCACAGACGGGAGACAGGATAAGCCTTTCGGGAAATGCCACGGACC